>JAUVRV010000310.1 GCA_030597435.1 Gemmatimonadales bacterium
CCGCGCCAGCACATCCTCGCGAGTCATGCGTTCGATGCCTGTCACCGCCACGCTGTCTATGAACGTGCAGGTTTGCGGCTGCTGCGCATCGGCAACGGATGCTATCGCGAGGCTCAGTACTGGGCCTACGAGAACTACCCTCATCTCATGCCTGGCTGGGTGATGGTGCCCTGAAAGCGAGTTTGTCACCGTCCGGGTCCACATCCACTTCGATCTCGTCACCACTGGTGAATTCGCCCATCAGGATCTTGTCCGAGAGCGGATCCTCAATGTACCGCTGGATCGCACGCTTGAGCGGCCTTGCACCGTAGTGCTCATCGTACCCGTGTTCCACCAGGAAGTCGGTGGCCGCAGCAGTGCGCACGATCGAAAGACCCTCGTCTGCAAGCCGCTCGCCCAGCTGGCCGAACAGGATCCCAACGATGGCGGCAATGTGTTCCTTGGTCAGGGAGTGGAAAACTATGATATCGTCCAGCCTGTTGAGGAACTCGGGATTGAATACGCGATCGATCTCGTCGCGGACTTTCTCCGACATTCTCTCGAAGCTGTCTTGTCCGCCTTCCTGCTCGAAGCCGAGAGATTTGCCTTTCGTGATGTCTCGTGCACCGACGTTCGATGTCATTATGACAATCGTGTTCTTGAAGTCGATGACGCGACCGTAGTTGTCGGTCAGGTGCCCTTCGTCCAGCACTTGCAGCAGAATGTTGAACACGTCCGGATGCGCCTTCTCGATCTCGTCCAACAGAACCACGGAGTACGGCTTGCGACGGATGGCCTTGGTGAGCGCGCCGGAGTCTTCGTAGCCAACATATCCTGGTGGTGCACCGATCAACCGGCTCACGCTGAACTTCTCCATGTACTCTGACATGTCGACGCGAATCAAGGCCTGTTCGTCGGCGAACAAGAAGCGCGCGAGAGACCTGGCGAGTTCGGTCTTGCCAACGCCAGTAGGACCTGAGAAGATGAAAGTCCCTATCGGCCGGTGCGGATCCTTGAGACCTGCCCGCGAACGTCGGATGGCCTTGGAGATCGACTGGACCGCCTCTTCCTGGCCAACTACGAACTTGTGTAGTTCCTCCTCCATCCTCAGTAGTCTCTGGGTCTCGGCCTCCTGCAACCGCGTTACCGGGATCCCCGTCCAACGCGACACGATAAAGGCGACTTCCTCCTCACCGATGGTGGGCCGGTGCGTCTGACGTTCCTTCTCCCACTCTTCCTGCCGGGTGCGGATCTCGGATTGCAGCTCGCGCTCCTGATCGCGTAACGCTGCTGCGCGTTCGAAGTTCTGATCCCGAACGGCCTCTTCCTTGTCGTGGTTGATGCCATCTAGCTGGTCTTTGAGGTCAGCCACCTCTGGTGGTGGTACTTGCGCGGCCAGCCGAGCTCTGGCGGATGCCTCGTCGATAACGTCTATCGCCTTGTCGGGCAGGAACCTGTCGGTGATGTACCGCTCGGCGAGTTTCCCCGCGGCCTCCAGGGTAGCATCAGGGATCGACACCTTGTGATGGTCTTCGTAACGCGATCTCAGACCTTTGAGAATCTCGAAGGTTTCATCGATGGTTGGCGGCTCCACGATGACGGTCTGAAAGCGCCGCTCGAGAGCGCCGTCTTTTTCTATGTACTTGCGGTATTCGTTGAGCGTCGAGGCGCCAACGCACTGGAGTTCACCACGAGCAAGAGCCGGCTTCAGCATGTTTGAGGCGTCGATAGCGCCCTCGGCGGCACCGGCACCGACCAGTGTGTGCAGTTCGTCGATGAACAGGACCACGTTCTTGGCCTGTGCGATCTCGTTCATGACTGCCTTGAGACGCTCTTCGAATTGCCCACGGTACTTCGTGCCAGCAATGACGGCAGCCATATCGAGGGCTAGCACACGATGTGAGCGCAGCGATTCCGGTGCGTTTCCGGCAGCGATCAGCTGGGCCAACCCTTCGACTATTGCCGTCTTGCCAACACCCGCTTCTCCAATGAGGACGGGGTTGTTCTTCTTGCGGCGTGAGAGGACCTCGATTACGCGTTCGATCTCCTGGTGACGCCCGATCGTGGGATCGAGCTGTCCCTCACCGGCGAGCTGTGTCAGGTCTCTACAGAAGTGATCCAGTGCCGGAGTCTTGGATTTTTTCTCCGCTCGAGGAGTGGGAGCCTCCGGTCCCGCGCCCTTGGGAGGCGTCACCATATCGCTGCCAAGGAGCCGCAGCGTCTCTGCTCGGGCCTGCTCCAAGGACACACCGGAGTCGGTCAGCACTTGAGCAGCGATCCCTTTCTCCTCACGTAGCAATCCTAGCAGCAGGTGCTCGGTCCCCACGTACGAGTGGTTCAACTCGCGAGCCTCGCTCATGGCCAGTTCCAGCACCTTCTTGGCGCGCGAGGTATACGGCAGGTCCGGTCCCTCAGGTGCGGGTGCCTTACCCTTCTTCACCGTTTCCTCGATGCGTTGCTGAATCTCGTCGAGGTCGACGTTGAGGTTCGTGAGTACAGCCGCGGCAACTCCCTCACCTTCGCGGATGAGACCGAGCAGGATATGTTCGGTTCCGACGTACTCGTGGTGGAGGCGGGCAGCTTCCTCCCGCGCGATCTGGAGTACTTTTCTCACCCGGTCTGTGAAGTTGTATCCGTTCATAGGTCGATCCGCCTGAGCCGGTCCTGCCAGTAGCCTGCGGTCACTGAGATCCGCGAGCCGCGTCAGCCTCCAGCTCCCGCCGCACATAGGATGCGCGGCTGATCGAGAGGTCCTGCGCCGTGAGCGCCTTGCCCTCGAACAGCTCCAAGTGGGCGGGCTGGGTGAAAACCAGCAACTTGTTTAGGGTATATACACTGAGATCGGTGATGAGGTTCAGCCCGACACCGAGTCGGACCCCGCTCAACAGATTCATGGTCTCCTCAAACGACAGACTGCGAGCATATCGCAACAGGCCATATGCCCGCCACACCTTGTCGGCGATCACCATCGCCGCATCACGCCGCAGTACTTCGCGTGCCTGAGTTTCGTAGGCAATCACCTGCCGCACGATCTTGCCCAAGTGATCGAGTAGCTCATCTTCCGATTTCCCCAGGGTCGTCTGGTTGGAGAGTTGGAAGAAGTTCCCTACCACCTCACTGCCTTCCCCATAGAGTCCTCGAAACGTGAGACCCACCTGCGACAAACCTTGGAGTACCTTGGCGATCTCTTTGGTCAAAACGAGACCCGGCAGGTGTATCAGCACGGAAGCACGGAGTCCGGTCCCAGCATTGGTCGGGCACGAGGTAAGGTAGCCAAACTCAGGGTGGAAGGCGAAGGGTAGCGCGGCGCCGAGGTCTATGTCCAACCGTTCCAGCTCATTGTACGCATCGGCCAGCGCGAACCCGGATCTCAGGCACTGCAGCCTGAGATGGTCTTCCTCGTTGATCATCACGCCCAGTTCGCCGTTCGTCAGTACCGCTGCGCTCGTTTTGAGGCCGCGGTCTCCCTCCAGGCCCGCCAGCTCCTTGGATACCAGATGGCGTTCATGCATCAACTGGCGATCCGCTGGTTCCAGTTCATCCAAACGGTACAGGGTCGCCTGCTCCAGGTGCTTTGAGGCATTGCCGGCCCCGAGGACCTGCTCCAGAATGGCGGCTCGGTCGTCCTCTCGAGTGCGGATGGTGAACGGAAGTCCCTGTAGGTTTCGGGCCAGCCGAACCCGCGTCGACAACACGATGCCGCTCTCAGGCCCGCTTGCGTCCAGCCAGGAAATCCCCGAATCGCGTAGCAAACTGAGGTCGAAGCTCATTCCAGCGCTCTCAACTGATCGCGCAGCTCAGCCGCAAGTTCAACGTGCTCGGTCTCGATCGCCGTCTTGAGCCGCTTGCGCATCTCACCGATCTCTCGTTCCTGCAAGTTGGTGCCAGCCGGCTCGGACGTCAGGTACACTTCCCCAACGTGATGACTGGAGCCGTGCAATCGTCGCAACCGGTCACGCAAGTGACTCTCAAACGTGTCGTAGCAGTGAGGACATCCCAGCCTGCCGGTCTCCCGGAAGTCCTTGAGGGTAGCTCCGCAGAAGTCGCACGTCTCCGAGGAGTCATCTGGGGCCAGGTGTGCGCCGACTCCCTGCCCCATGGACGCCAGAAAATCTGACAGCGGGAACTTCGCGACGTTGGCGCTGGTCTGGACGCCTTTCTCGGCCGCGCATTGCGGGCACAGATGGAGGGTGGTCACCGAATTATCCACGATCTGTGTCAGGTGAACCGCAGCCTCTCGCTCCTTGCAGTTGTCACACTGCATTACGGTAATACCTCGGCCTAATCCAGCTGTCTCAGCCGTCCGTTCTCCAGCAGGATGATCCTGTCTCTGCGCTGTGCGAGTTGTGGATTGCGAGTAAGCAGAACCATCTCTGTCTCGAGTTC
>JAUVRV010000386.1 GCA_030597435.1 Gemmatimonadales bacterium
GCCTGACGCACCCACTCCGCCACAGTCACTCGATTGCGGCGGGCCCCGCGCTTTATCTCACGCAATTCCGCCTCTTCCATGAGCACCTGGAGGCGCTTACTCATGTCAATGAGTATATCCTACTGCAAGTTATGGGTCAAACAAGATCAAGCGATGAGATACTAGCCACGCTCTTCTTCGAACACGATCCCCATTCTCTCCAGCTCATCCAGGATCGGATCGTACATCTCTGGAGCCATCGGTACGACCACACCACGCGCTGTGATGCTACCCTCCAGTATCATGCGCGTGGCAACCGCCAGCGGCAGTGATACCGTGCGAGCCATGGCAGAGTCACCACCGGGAATGCCATAGGCAACTAGCGTCGAGTAGAGTTTCTTCTCGGCATCATCGAATCGCACAACGAACTCGTGTCGCATTAGGAGCATGTCCCGTTCGCCATCTGCGTATGCGCACTTCTCCGCCATCCGCGTTGCTAGTATGTCGAGGTTGCTGCCGCACTTCAGCGACACCGGCGTTTCGTCGAACATGGCGAGCCACTCGAGGTTGGCGATGGCCGGATGGTCGTCGGTGAGGCCCCACATCTCGACCAGAGCCTGCTTCGGATCTGCGGCACCGCCGGCGATATCTCGCATGAGGTCCTTGTAGGTCAGCGTGTCCAAATCGGTACGCTCCGCTCCGTCCAACATGCCTGACTTGACCCAGTGATAGCACGCTGCACAGTGTCCCTCATTGCGCAACGTGCCGCGGAACATGGTCTCCACGTCCTTCAGGCCGTACATCTCGATGTACGGCAGTGCGTCGCGATTGGGGTATCCCTCAAACCGGCCGATGCCCGGAAACTCCACCAACTCCGGATCGGCAAACAGCTCATCACCAGCCACCTCAACCACATTGCCGTCGCTCCGATACCGAGCCGGTGTCGTTGCCGCGGTCAGAACACCCTTCGGTGCCCACGAGAACTTGTACCCCATGGGATTCGTGTTCGCCTCCGGGGCGGGCAACCCACCACAATACGAACGAAACGACAACACAGTACCGCCGTTCTTTTCCACTCCGTGTATGACGCGCAGCGCCGACATGTGATCCAGTCCCGGATCTACGCCACACTCGTTGATAAAGGTCAGGCCCGCGGCCTCTGCCTCAGCACCGAGATCCTTCATCTCCGGACTGATGTACGAAGCTGTCGCCATGTGTTTGGCGTGCCTGAGGCAGGTACGTGCAATGTTGACGTGCGCTGGCGTGGGCAGGAGAGAAACGCTGAGGTCGTGAGTTGCCACCAGGTCATCGACTTTGCTCTGATCATTCACATCCAATTGCAGCGCCGACGCATTACTATGGTTTAGAGTAAGTGCTTCCGCCTTGCTCGCATCGATATCGGCCACAGTGAGTGCCAAACCGTCCGACGTAGCCAGATAGTCGACGAGCGGTTTGGCAACGAGTCCCGCACCCAGCACCAGAATCCTCTTCATACTCACATGCTCCCACTAAAAGCTTCACGCAGCGCGAAGCCTACTAGTTCACTTCAAGAAATCTGTCATGTACTCGTAGTCTGGCGTGAACTTGCCATGCCACATGATGACGGAGCGCTCGATCGGCTCCGGCAGTGACACTTCGTTGAAGCCATCCTGCTTCCAGTCAGCCGCTGCCATCTGTTTCATGAACGGCGTGAGCGCCTCGCTGAATGTCTCCGATGCCTCACGCGGAAGTTCACACGGCAGGTTGCCTACGGCCATGACTGCCAACCCCGGTCCCTCGAAACCGGATGTAGCGCTCCGTGTCTGCGGCTCGTACACGTAACTCGGATCTCCCGGATCCGTATCGCGCACAGTGCATGCCAGTGAGCCCTCGACGTCGCAGGTGATGTCGCCAACCGCCAACAGGCGGGGACGCTCGCCACCGGAGAACAGGGCACGGAGCTGATCCTGGTCGGCCAGCGTCGGGTATCTCTCATCCCAATAGATCCCGTTGATCAGAACCGTGAGTAACTCCAGATGGGGTCCGAACTTGGATTGGTAGTCCTCACCGTGATCGTAGTAGTCCTGCAGATCGAACTGGCGACCGCTGTCGATCGGCTCCACCAGATCCTGCTCTTTGTACACGACCTTGATGACCTGGTCGGTAATGGAGTTGGCTGCAACGAAGGCCGGCAGCTCGGAGGGAGACACCTCCATGTGGGGCAACAGATCGACGATCTCCTGGGCTCCCTGAGATACGTGGCCGTAGCCGGTAATCCCGATCACCGGAGGCGCCATGAAACCTGGCAGTCCCTCTCCTGCGATTCGCTCCCCCACTTGTCCGATCGCCTGCCTGACAGCTGCCAGATCGGGGTACTGGTGACACGGCTGGAGCTGGGACAACGGTGTTGTGACGCCAAGCGCCTCGAGGCGTTTCCCCAGAGTCCACAGCGTGTCGACCGCACCGGCGATGCCCGCGAACCGACCAAAGAAAATGAGCCTCTGTCTCTTCTCGTTGACCACAGTCTCGTAGTCGAGCAGTGTGCAGCGCTTCTCCACCAACTCGGACAGCATCTTCATGTTGTACGATTGGCCTTTGATGGTGTGCGAGAAGAACATGTAGGCGCCGTTCCGGCGAAAGCCGGATGGTGGCATCTCCTTGATGCCGAGCACCAGATCGCAGTCGACTAGAGCGTCGACCAGCTTGGCGCCGGCGGCCTCGTACTCACTGTCAGGGAATGCGCGACGAGGGAACCGCTGTACGTATATGTCCAGGCCATCTTGGGAGAGCCGTTTGACGACAGCAGGAGTGAGGGCAACCCGTGTCTCCCACTCGTTCTTGTCCTCCCGTCTCAGGCCTATCTTGGTCGTCATTCGTTTACCTCGATCGTTGGTCCAACTTCAGCATTCAAACACTCCCGAATTGGCCGTTCCGACCGTGTCGCATTGTAGTAGGTAGATGTTGGTGAGACAAATCTAGGGTACCGGACCAAGCAGCGCCCTCGGTTGTTCGACCGAGAGCGCTTATGCGGAGCGGAGCCGTCGAGAACGGAAGTTCCGCCTATGTCTTCCCGATCGCCTCCAGCACCCTCTCCGGAGTCATCGGCATGCGGTATACCCTGGCGCCCGTAGCGTCGAAGATCGCGTTCGCCACCACTGCCCCCATGTTGATGATCGCGGGTTCGCCCCCACCCTTGGGCGGAAGGTCGTCGTTCGTAACGAACACGGTGTCGATCTGTGGCATCTGTGAAAACCGTGCCAACTCATAGGTGCCAAAGTTGACATCTTGGATCTTGCCACCCTGGAAGCGGATCTCCTCGCTGAACACGTAGCCCAGACCCATAGCAATACAGCCTTCCATCTGCATCCGATCACCGTCCGGGTTGACCACCACTCCCATGTCCTGTGAGCAC
>JAUVRV010000198.1 GCA_030597435.1 Gemmatimonadales bacterium
GCTTCGCTCCTTGTGAATCCTGTCACAAGTCCGATGCTCGCTTCTGACGTGCCACATCTGTATTGTTGTGCCGCTACGGATTACTGGAGCATCATTGAATAGCGACCCCGACCGCGTCACCGCGGCCGTCGCCGACCGTTACACCATCGTGCGCGAATTGGGTAGCGGTGGAATGGCGACCTTCTACCTCTGCGGTTTGGGGTAGTATCGCTCTGATCTGCAGCATTGAGGCTCTGCCACAGGTTCCTGTGTTCTCGCATTCTGTAACTGTTGCCCCTGATGTTGACGATGTGACAGTGGTGAAGCAGCCGGTCTATCAGGACTGCTGCCATGACGTCGTCTCCGAAGATCGAGCCCCACTCTTCAAAACCCTTGTTACTCGTGAGAACCGTAGCGGCATGCTCGTAGCGCCGGCTCATGAAGTTGAAAGAACAGCATCGCCCCGTTGCGACTGATCAGCAGGTAGCCGATCTCGTCCACCACTAGCAGCGCTGGATGCGTGAGCGTCTTGAGCCGTAGGTCGAGTCTACTTCCTGCCTGGGCTTCCTCGAGCGAGGCAATCAGGTCGGCGAGCGAGCCGTAGTAAATCCACCGGCCACTCGGGGCTGCTGCCACTGCGAGACTGAGCGCCAGGTGAGTCTTGCCCACTCCCGGAGGACCGAGGAACACCACGTTCTCCTTGCGCTCCACGAAGCCCCAATTGGTGCAGGCTCTCGATCTGCTCTCGCTTGATCGGGGGCTGAAAGGTGAAATCGAAATCGGCCAGCGTCTTGACGGCTGGAAGTCTGGAGGACCGCGTCGGTCGAGCTTTGCGACGTCCTCCTGGCTACGGGAACGCCCAGTGGTGACGGGATTGGCTCCATAATGCCGGGGGGACAGCGGACTTCGGAACGGTGATTAGCGCATGCGGGCAGTCCAACGAGGGGAAAACGACATCATGTCGGGATTTCGAGGTATCGGCATACTCGGTACTCTTGCGCTGGACCCCAAATCACGTAAGACGAGTGAATTCATGGCGAAACGCACCCTCAACCCCCATCTTCCGCACCCATGACCGAGATCCCCTCCCGCCTTACCACCGCACTGGCTGACCGGTACCGCATCGAGCGGGAACTCGGCCAGGGCGGCATGGCCATCGTCTACCTTGCCGAGGACGTCAAACACAGCCGCAAGGTCGCCGTGAAAGTACTGCGTCCCGAGCTGGCCGCGGCCCTCGGGAACGAGCGGTTCCTGCGCGAGATCCAGATTGCAGCCCGCCTCCACCACCCGCACGTCCTGGCGCTGTACGACTCGGGCGAGGCGGGCGGCTTCCTCTTCTATGTCATGCCGCATGTGGAAGGCGAGTCTCTGCGCGACCGGCTGGAGCGCGATATGCAGCTCCCCATCGACGATGCGCTGCTGATCGCTCGCGAGGTAGCCGACGCCCTCTCGTATGCCCACAGCCACGATGTCGTGCACCGCGACATCAAACCCGAAAAACATCCTTCTCGCCTCGGGCCACGCGCTGGTGGCCGATTTCGGGATCGCCCGCGCCATTACGGAGGTTTTGGACTCGGTGATGAATGAGATGATTCGCATTGTCGTTTCGCCACACCGGGGGCACGTAAGGGGATCGACTGCGAATATTCTGCAGGAATTCGTGCTTGCATGAGCCGCAACGCACTCGGGCGAAGCCATGCTTCAAGATCCCGCAGGCGAGATACTTCTCGACCACCTGGGCCACGACGGGGCGCCAGTAGCCCCACCGCCGCGCGAACCGCTCGTCGTAGATGGTGGCGAATTCCTCGAAGTGATCCTCGATGGTGCGATACAGCGGCGAGGCCCGGGGCGTCCGAGGCCTGTAGACACCTGCCGGCGTGGTGCGGATCTATGCGTTGCGGGCGGACCCGAAGCGTCAGTTGTTCCTTGGCCGGCGATGTCGATCGGTTTTGTGCTCGTCCGTTTTCATCACGCCGAGACGTCGCCTGTAGTGCAGACCGTAAACACCGCATCACCACGGCGAACCCGGTAGGGTTTCCTTACCGCGGGACTGATGAGGTAATTTTCGCCTTGCGGATACAACTTGCGGAAAGACTCGATGGGGCTTGTTTCCAGCTTGTCCGGATTGATCTTGCATTCCACAACATCTACCAGATCACGCCCGCGCCTGACTACAAAGTCGACCTCTCGATGTGACTTGTCCTGCCAGTAGAAAATATCCTCGTCCGCAAAACGGTTGCGTAATGTGTCCAGCACAAGATGTTCCCACAACAGGCCTCTGTCATCGTTGCGGATGCTGTCCCAACCTTTTTCGAAGGTGACGAAACCGGTGTCGAATGCGTAGCCCTTGGGCCGGCTGACGATCTCCCGTTTGCCGCCACCGTGAAAGGGACGTAACAGGTGCACCGCATGGGCGATCTGCAACGCCTCGATGTGCGCCATGACCGTAGGGCGACTCAACTCGCACAAACTTGCCAACTTACTGTAATCCAACTGCCCGCCGCTCTGGCGCAGCAACAGCCGGAACAGCGATAAAAACCCCTGACGGTTGCGGATACCAAACAGTTCCTGGATGTCCCGTGCATAGAAGCTGTCAATCCACTCGCCAAAAAATGAGGGATCCTTGCGCGCGGCCAGCAACGGCTCCGGCAATCCGCCGTGCAACAGGCGGTGGTCGAGATCACGCACACCGAATGGTTCGGCGCATTCTTCCCAGAGTATCGGGCATAGATGAACTGCCTGCTTGCGGCCAGTCAACGAATCGCGGAACTTGCGGGTTGCCGCCAGAGTGGAAGAACCGGTAGCCAGGACCTTCAGTCTCGGATATTCGTCAGCGGCAATCTTCAACAGGCGGCTGGGATCATCGAGATGATGCACCTCATCGAACGCCAACACACTGTCTGGCGCCTGACTCTCCAGGAATAGCTCAGGATCCTCCAGCGCCTGACGGGTAGAGGGCAAATCGCAATTCAAATAAACGGCGTCGGGCAACATCTGCGTCAACGTCGTCTTGCCCACCCGACGCACACCTGAGAGCCAGACAATGGATCGTCGATCCCATGCCTGTTGTATTTGTTTTAACCAGAGGTCGCGTTTGATCATATTCGCAATTTACATCTAGCCGTCTGATTGTAAAGTACGCGTTAAGCCGGGGTGGCTCTCGTCGACCTGTGGTTCCTACGTGCCGAGACTCTTGATCTGCGGTACAGCGTCAAACGCCCGGTCGACCTCATCTATGGGATGGTGGGCCAGCGCGAGCTGGCGGAAGACCTCACGCAGGAGACCTTCGTCAAGGCGTTCCGCGCCCTGGACCGCCACGGCCCCGAACGCAAGCCGTCGGCCTGGATTCTCCGCATCGCGAACAACACGGCGATCGACTACGTGCGACGCAAGCGACCCGACTCCACACGCTCGCCCCTCACCATGACACCGGGGCAGCTGGTTGTGAGCGCGAGACCCGTGCGGCTGCCGGGGGACACACCAACCCCCGGCAAGGACCTGCGCGAGTTCTCCGCCGCCCTCAAGCGCGCCGTGCGACGGCTGCGACCGCAGTACCGCCGCTGCTTCGTGCTGCGTCATATCGAAGAGCGATCGTACGACGAGATTGCCCGCATAAGCTCCACCCCACTCCGCCGCACCCCCACCCGCAAACCCATAGACACGTTCTTCGTTCCCGCCTCACCAGATTGGCGCCTATCTCCACTACCGCCGTGTCAGCGCCTATCCGGTGGCATCCAGCACTCGTCCTTGTCGCGCCGCGCCGTGTCTGCGAGCGCAAAGATCTTCCAGCCGTCGGCGTCATTGAACAGCATCATCGTGTTCACACCGCAGTGACTGAACTCACCACCGAAGAAAAAGGCGTACTTCATCCAAGCCGTAGCCAGTCGACCATCGACCTGGATCTCCAAATCCCAGATCTGTTCATCCAGGATCTCGTCACGTGGTTGCGCGATGGAGTTGAGCCACCCTTGAACCGCTGATGCGGACAAGACGGGCGCTCCATCGCGCTCACCGGCTCGATTGAGAACTACGCCATCGGCTAGACGCGCACGGACCATTGCACTGTCCTTGTTGCGCATACCGTCGAATACCTGCTCTATCGCCGCCCGCACGGCGTCTGCTTCCGTCTGAGCTACGGCGAGTGCAGGCGCAACACTTGCAAATACCGCGAGAATTGGGATCAGGCACTTCATGACAATCTCGACCTCGGTTGAGTGGTGGTGGTCGTTGAGTATATCCCTTTGATCATGAATCGCGAACCCGGTGTCCCGGTGTCCCGGTGTCCCGGTCCTCCCTCCCACCGCCCAAATCGCAAATCGTCAATCGCTAATCGTCAATCACAGATCTCCTTCCCCTCCTTCCCCTCCTTCCCCTCCTAATCCATGGTGGTGTGTGGGAAGGTGGCAACCGGTAGCGGCCGGGCTCCATCGGAGCTAACCTAGCAGAGCCATTAATCACTCTGACAACAGACATCCAAAATAGAGGGAATACTGATGGGTAACCGCTTCAGTAGAACAGGACTCGTTCTGGTGGCCGCCTCCGCAATGTTCGTCGGAGCCGCAGCGACGGCACAGACCGCGGATCAGGAGACGCTCGCGCGTGCCGCGTCGGGCATGACTCTTCGAGAGATCGGACCGGCCGTCATGGGCGGCCGCATCGCGGACATCGCCGTTCACCCGACAAGGCGAAGCACTTGGTACGTCGCCGTGGGATCCGGTGGGCTGTGGAAGACGACCAACTCCGGTATCACTTGGACCCCGATCTTCGACGACCAGCCGTCCTACTCGATCGGGGCAGTAACGCTCGATCCCAACAGTCCCAACGTGGTGTGGGTGGGTACCGGTGAGAATGTCAGCGGCCGGCACGTGGCCTGGGGCGACGGTGTGTATCGCAGCCGTGACGGCGGGCGCTCCTGGCAACAGATGGGGCTCGAGGCCTCGGAGCATATCGGCAAGATCCTGGTCGACCCGCGCGACGGTAATGTCGTGTTCGTCGCCGCCGAGGGGCCGCTCTGGGCCTCAGGTGGACAGCGTGGTCTGTACAAAACCACAGACGGCGGCAACACGTGGAACCTGGTGTTGGAGATCGATGAGAATACAGGCGTCACGGATGTCGAGTTTCATCCCAATGACCCCGATGTGATGTATGTGGCTGCATACCAGCGCAGGCGTCACATCTGGTCGTTGCTTGCGGGCGGCCCTGAAAGCGGGATCTACAAGTCGACCGACGCCGGTGAAACCTGGCGGCGCATTGCAGAAGGCCTTCCCGGCGGTGACATGGGCAAGATCGGACTGGCAGTGACTCCCGCCGATCCGGATCTGGTGTACGCCACGATCGAGGCGAACGACGAGGAGCGAGGGTTCTATCGGTCGCGGGACCAGGGCGAGAGCTGGCAGCGTCGCAACAGCTACATCTCCGGCGGGACCGGTCCGCACTACTACCAGGAGATCGAGGCATCGCCGCAGAATCCGGACGTCGTATATCAGATGGATGTCTTCATGCAAGTGACGCGTGACGGAGGTGCCAATTTCGCAACGCTAGGTACCGGCCGTGAGAAACACAGTGACAATCACGCACTCTGGATCGACCCGAAAGACGGCAACCACTTGCTCGCGGGAACGGATGCCGGTTTGTACGAGACGTTCGACGACGGCATCACGTGGCGCCACTTTCCCAACCTGCCGGTGTCGCAGTTCTACAAGGTCGCCGTCGACAACTCGGAGCCGTTCTACAACGTCCTGGGTGGTGCGCAAGACCTGGGCACACTGTTCGGTCCCGCTCGCACCACGAACGTCGAAGGCGTTCGTAACCGTGATTGGTATGTGCCCATGGGCGCTGACGGCTACGGAGTGGCGATCGATCCCGATGACCCGCACATCATGTATTTCGAAA
>JAUVRV010000115.1 GCA_030597435.1 Gemmatimonadales bacterium
GCCGCTCGCCATCGGCACCTGGTGTGAGAAAGGCATCGGGATGCGGTATCCCCCAGGTGTGGCCCAACTCGTGAGCAATGGTGCCACGGTAGGTATTCCAGTTGCACCACCAGACGGTGCCGCCTGTGATTCCAGTCGTCGGGCACGTGCCGTTCAGGATACCACTTACCGATGAGTCTCCGATCACGACAACGCCACCGAGATCACCCTTGTTGACGGTTCCCGCCTCCGTGACACTGTCTATACCCCCGTTTTCCGAATCACCGCCAGCCCAGCCTCCAGCACCCTGCACCAGGAACAGGAGCTTGAAATCGGACTGCTGGTCCCACGACAAACCGTAGTCACGGAACTCCTCGATCAGCAGAGGCCACCATGCCTGAAAGTCGTCGGCGGCGAGTTCGGCAAACGTGTGCCTGCTGTGTTGCACGATTATCGGATCGTAGTGAAAGGTGTAACCTCGGAGAGCACGGAAGTACCACTGACGTACATCCTCAACCGCGTTTGCATTCAGTTCGAGGCGGTCGCGGTCGAACTCGAGGTCGCTGGGGATTACGTAAACGGGTATTACCCGCGGCCTGGCATCTTCTGATGATCCCAGCAGGTCCAGTTCCGATTCGCCAGACTCCTGGGCGGGCGAACCCACGTAGGAAACTAGACAGGCGGCCACAACGGTAAACCCACGGAGTGAGAAACCCGACTTCAATTGATCACCCGCCGAGCACTCACCCACCGTTGACGCCACCAGCGGTCATCCGTGCCATCGGCGATGAGACTGGAGAGCTTCACTCCATCGTAAGCGCTGTGAATGAACATGCCGTCGCCCACGTAGAGACCCACGTGGCTGACACCGGAGCCTTCAACAGCGAACCCGAGTATATCGCCGGGCAACAGACTCGCGACATCCAGCTCAACCCCCATTCCCGTTCTCGCTTGATCACGACTCATACGCGGCAGGATCAGACCTTGGTCCTCATACGCATACTGGATCAAACCGGAGCAATCAAACCCGTTGCTATCGCTCCCGCCCCATCTGTACGGCGTCCCCATGGCCCCCAGAGCCGTTGCTACCACCAGGGTTCGGAGCTGGCTCGCCTCCAACGACGCCCCGTCACCGGCGGCGGCAGTGCGGATGTCAGCTTCCGCCGGAGGCCGGTATTCAGGCACCGGTCGCGCCGTGGCGGGAGGATTGCCTGCTCCCGCACCACCGAAGTTCACCACCAGACGCGCTTGCGCTGTGAATCCACGCAAGTCCTCGGGGTGGAGCCGCCAAAAGCCATGGATCTGGCTGTCCTCCACCTGATAACGGCCTTCCAATCCCAGAGTCAGGAACTTCAGTGGACGCATGCTCCAGCCAGCACCAGCGCTCCAGATCGCCGTGACATCGCCGTCGGAGTGACCCATCACCAGTCCGGCGGTCCCCAGAGCGTACAGCCCCGAGCGAACGCGGCCCAACGCCAGTGACAGCTCACCTCCGGTCTGTCTCAGATCGGCGGTCTGGGTCAACGAGCGGACATGTATCAGGCCAATCCCGTAATCGAACGGGCCGATTAGGCGGTGTTGATATGTGGCCTTCAGAACGGAAGCCCCCGGCTCGGTCCACCAATAGCCGTAGCTCAGGTCGATACCCGAGTTCTGGCCGGCCAGCGGAGCCGCGACCAACAGAAAAGCGGCTGAGAGCCGCAAGCGGAGCGTGGATTCGATTGTCATCTTGGTGCCGTAAACGCCAACGTAGCAACTAATTAGCTGGCGGTCAACGATCAGACACTTGACGCCCCCCGAGTGCCCGGTTTACCTACCCCCGATGCCTACCGTCACAGTCACCCGCCGCGTGCATTTCAACGCCGCCCACCGCCTCCACAACCCGGCGTTTTCCGACGACGAGAATGTTCGCATCTTCGGTCTTTGCAACAACCCCAACTACCACGGACACAACTACGAGTTGGAGGTGTCAGTCGAAGGTGAGATCGATCCGGCAACCGGATACGTCGCGGACCTTGGGGAGGTAAAGCGGCTGGTGGTGGAACACGCACTGCGGTACCTCGACCACAAGAACCTCAATCTGGACGTGCCCGAGTTTCGAGACCTGAATCCAACCACCGAGAACCTCGTGGTCGTCATCTGGGAACTGTTGGAAGGACGTCTTCCCGGCAAGCTCAAGCAGCTGGTGCTCTGGGAAACACCGCGAAACCGCGTCGAGTACTCGGGCAGCTAGCCTTCGAGAGCACGGCGGCCAGACCCCAAGGGGCCGGGGGGCCGGGCCGCGCGTCTCCAACCTGATAGCAAACCGTGAACTAGAGCTTGACGATGTCCTGCGTCGAGCGGACGGCGTCACCTGACTTCTTCAGGGCCTCTGCCTCTGCAGCGCTCAGATCGACCTCGATCACAGCCTCCATACCGTTCTCACCGAGCTTGCAAGGTACACCGAGGTAAATCCCCTCCATGCCGTACTCGCCCTCGAGGTATGCCGAGCACGGGAGGATCCGTTTCTTGTTCTTGATGATGGCCTCAGCCATCTGCACCGCCCCAGCCGATGGGGCGTAGTATGCCGACCCGGTCTTCAGGTACTTGACGATCTCGCCACCGCCACCGCGTGTGCGCTGCACGATCTCTTCCAATCTGTCAGGCTTCACGAAGTGCGTGATTGGAATACCGGAAACGGTTGTGTAGGAAACGAGTGGCACCATGCTGTCGCCGTGGCCACCCAGAACCATTGCCTGAATGTCTTCCACCGACCCGTCGACTTCGTCAGCCAAGAACGCGCGGAACCGAGCCGTGTCCAAGATACCAGCCATTCCCACCACCCGCTCACGGGGGAACCCGGTCACTTCCTTGGTGACGTAGCACATTACGTCCAGCGGATTGGAAACCACGATCACTATCGCGTCCGGAGCGCACTTCTTGATCTCTTGGCTGACCGATTGCACGATTTTGACGTTGGTGTTTACCAGATCGTCCCGACTCATTCCGGGCTTGCGAGCAACACCGGCCGTGACGATGAACATCTCGGCGCCTTCTGCCGGGCTGTAATCGTTGGCACCGATGACCCGCGAATCGAACATCTCGACCGGCGCCGACTGCCATTGGTCGAGGGCCTTGCCCATTGGAATGCCTTCGAGGATGTCGATCAACACCACCTGCTGAGCTAGCTCCTTCGCAGCGACCCGTTGCGCGGTGGTGGCGCCAACATGCCCTGCTCCGATAACTGCTATCTTCTTCATTGGAATCCCCAGCGTAAGTGATGAACCGTCTGTTGAGTACGGCCACGCTCCGTGCTATGCCGGTTTCCCCTCATAGGTAGGCGTTTCCTCCGAACGAACATCCAGCTTCAGCTGAAGCCGGCGGATCGCCTCGTACAGAACGATGCCTACCGCCGTGGCCAGGTTGAGATTTCGTACCGTATCACGCATCGGGATGCGATAGATGCGGTCCGGGTACTTCTTCAGTATGGGCTCCGGCATGCCACTGGTCTCGTTCCCGAAAACCAACACCGAGTTGTGTTGATACGGCGCGTCCAGATATGACCGGGACCCATGTGCCGAGAAATATAAGCAGCGCTCTCGCGAGATGGCGGTCCGAAAAGCCGGCCAAATGGGATGCACCCACAGATCCACTTCATCCCAATACCCCAGTCCGGCTCGCTCGAGCTGAACGTTGTCCAGACTGAATCCGAGTGGCTCGGTCAGATGCAGCGTGGTACCGGTAGCAGCACACAAACGGGCGATGTTGCCCGTGTTGGGAGGGATTCTCGGTTCGATGAGCGCTACTGACAAACTCACGTCACATCCTGTCCCGAGTCCCTGTTACCACGCCACCGTGTCGCTCCACCTTCCAGCACCTCCTGCTTCCAGATCGGGACGCGCTGCTTCAGTTCTTCCACTACGTAGCGACACGCCTCAAACGCTTGGGCCCGGTGCGGCGTACTCACCACCACTGCGACGCTGACTTCACCAGTGGGGATCCGACCCAACCGATGTTGCAGAGCCACGCGCGCCCCGGGCCACCGCTCGAGTGTCTGGTCCAGGATCTTGGAGAACTCCGACTCCGCCATCCCCTCGTAGGCTGTGTACTCGATCGCTGCAACGGGTCCATCATCAGGACCGCGCCGCACCGTACCCATGAACGTCGCCGTGCCACCGTGCTCAGGATCCGACACCCGCCTTACCAATTCGGCGATTGCGATCGGCTCATTGACCAGAAACGCCACGCTAGCCCCCGGCCAACGGCGGCAGAAGGGCCATTTCATCACCGTCCCGTAGCTTGGTATCGGCCAGCGCGTGCTCCTGATTCACGGCAACCATCGGTCGGTCTGGGAGTTGGTCGCCGTTGGGCACGACTCCCCGAAGCAAGGCAACGGCCGTCCCAACCGTTGCACCTGCGGGAACATCGAGTGTGACGTGGTCGCATCCAACCAGCTCTGCGTAGCGCGCGAAAAAGCTGCAACGGATCGAGATGGTCGTGTCAGTTGAGGGATCCATTGGCGCCTTCAGTGAGCGTAGGAAGGGAAGAATAATCGATCTGACGGTACTTCGACCAGGTCTTCGACTTGACAATTGCGGCTGAACCGGCCGACTTTCATCGCTTGTCAAACCGTCCCTTATTCCCGACCAGAGGTGTTAGACCCCATGATCCAACAGCGTAGTTCATTGGCGTGGATGTTCGGCACGGTATTGCTGGGCCTGGCCTTCATCCCAGGCACGACAGCAGCGCAATTCGTCGAACCTCCACCTCCAGCAGCGTACGCCCTGCAAGCCGTTACCATCGTACAAGCTGACGGTAGTCGCGTTGCTGGCGTGAACATAGTCATCCGTGGTGGCATGATCGAGGCCATGGGTGCGAACGTGCCGATCCCGGCGGACGCCCAGATCCTAGAAGGCGACTCCCTGCTGGTCTACCCGGGTCTGATTGACGCCCAGGGTAACGCGGAATACGAGTTCCCCGAAGTGGACCGTAGTGGTGTGGCATCATGGGCGCCACCGCGATCGGTGCAGAGTTTCATGCCGCACCGCCGGGTAGTGGATCACCTCACTGCCACAGGTGACGACCTCGACGACCGCCGCAAGGAGGGCGTGATTGCCGCTGCGGTCCATGCGGACGGTCGACTCATGCCAGGTAGGGGCACCGTGCTGCTGTATCGCAAGGACGCAGAGACACCTCAGGAACTAGTTCTTGCGCCGGCCCTGGGGCCCGTCATGTCGTTCCGGGGAGCACAAGGTGTGTACCCGACCCAGGTCTTCACGGTGATGGCATTCATTCGTCAGAGCTTTGAGGATGCAAGACGCGATGGACTGATAATCCAGCAATACGCACGGGACCCACGTGGCATCCCAACGCCAAAGTGGGACCCCGACTACGCGGTGCTGCGTGACGTGCTCGATGGTGACCAACCCGTGTACTTCGTGGCAGACAATGCTGAGGATATCCGCAACGTTTTGACATTGTCAGACGAATACGAATTCCGACCCGTGATTGTGGGTGGTGGCGAGGCGTGGAAGGTGGCCGAACGTTTGCGGGAGGACGCGGTCCCGGTTCTGGTATCTCTCGACTTCCCCAACCCATCTCGCTGGGACCCGGAGGAAGAACCGATAGAGCCGGCGGAGCTGCGCGAGAAAGAGGAGTTGGAGAACCTCTACTCCAACGCCGGCCGTCTGGCAGAGGCTGGGGTCACCATCGCACTCACCAGCGGTGGAGGAGAGGCCGATATCCGGGAGGGAGCGAGGAAAGCGATCGAGTACGGGCTCAGTGAAGCAGCAGCACTTGCGGCGGTCACCACCACGCCGGCCGCGCTACTCGGATTCCCCCAGTTAGTGCGGGTTGAGGAGGGCATGCCGGCCAACTTCCTGGTGACCGACGGGGAACTGTTCGACGCAGAGAGCAACATCAGCTACACCTTTGTCGAGGGGATGTTGGAGAAGGGAACGGTGAAACGAGCGTCAGGGGCTGGTGAGGCACCAGCCGTGAACATGACGGGGACCTGGGAGGTCGTCCTCGACGGCGAGATGACCGCGACCATGACGCTCACACAGGAAGAGGGTGGCGAATTGTCCGGGCTCTTCTCGCTGGGCGAGATGGGCTCGGGGGATGTTTCCGGCACGATCTCGGGCAACAAACTGTCGTGCACGATCAGCATCGTGGTCGGTGGACAGTCAATGGAAGTGGAATTCGAGGGGACTGTCGAGGGAGACTCCGCATCCGGCGACGGATCCAGCGACATGGGAGACTTCAGTTGGACCGCAAAACGAACTGGTGGCCCCGGAGAGGAGGCACGCAAATGAGGACTCGTAGCCAAATCCTAGTGCTCGGCGCGTTTCTGGCCGTCCTGGCCGTTCCGGCAAGCGCCCAATGGAAGATGCAGATCGAACCTGGAGCAGTGGATGTTCCCCGCGCGGATCTGTTCATCCAGAACATAGACACAATCTGGACCGCGACTGGAAAGATCCTGGAGAACGTGTCCATTCTGATCCGGGACGGCGTAATCCGGGCAATCGGAACTGACCTGAGTGCACCAAACGGGGTTCAGATTATCGACGGCAGAGGAATGACCGCTATTCCCGGCCTCGTCGACGAACACAGTCACACCGCCATGCGGTCCACCAACGAGGGCTCCGCGCCGATAGTGCCCGAGGTGAAGGTCATCGACGCGATGAGTCCCGAGGATTTCAACATCTACCGTGCATTGTCCGGTGGTGTCACCACGGCACGGATTCTCCATGGCAGCTCGAATCCCATAGGCGGGCAGAGCGCCGTCATCAAGATGCGATGGGGCATGGAAGACTCGAAGCAGCTCATGCTCCAGGGAGCACCCCAATCCGTGAAGTTCGCATTGGGCGAGAACGTCACGCGCAAGAAATCCTCCGGTGGAGGGACTCCACGGTTCCCCGCATCGCGGGCTGGCGTGGAAACGATTTACGTCGAGGCATTCAAGGCAGCTCAGGCGTACCGGAAAGAGTGGCAGGAATATCGAGACAACCCCAGAGACTTCCGGGTACCTCCGCGACGAGACCTTCGACTAGAGGCCCTGGTTGAAATCATGGAGGGCAGGATCAGAGTCGTCGCACACTCGTACAGGAGCGATGAAATCGTGATGCTCATGCGGGTGGCCGAGCAGTTCGGGTTCAAGATCGACGTGTTCACCCACGTCCTGGAGGGTTACAAGGTCGCCGACGAGATGGCCGAGCACGGCGCCGCTGGCGGGACCTTCTCCGACTGGTGGCAATACAAACTCGAGGCCTATGACGCAATTCCCTACAACGCGGCCATCATGGAAGAACACGGCGTGTTGACCAGCATCAACTCGGACATACCGTGGCTGCAATCGTTTATGGTGTACGAGTTCAACAAGGTAGTGAAGTACGGCGGCGTGTCCAAAGAGAACGCGCTCCGCATGCTCACGATCAATCCCGCGCGGCAGATCATGATAGACGACAAGGTGGGCACCCTCGAAGTGGGCAAGCACGCCGACATCGTGTTGTTGTCCGGTGATCCTTTCGATTCGTACACACGCGTAGAAAAAACCATCGTCGACGGCATAGTCTACTATGACCTGCAGCGTGAGGAGGAGACACGGCTAGAAGCGTTCAAGAAATTGCCGCAGGTTCGACTGGTGCCTGACGTGTCTCCTGCGGATCAAACCTCGAGCGGTCTGGTCGGGTGGGACGGTTTCACCGGAGGCAGCGGCGGTGGCTTGCTGCAGC
>JAUVRV010000179.1 GCA_030597435.1 Gemmatimonadales bacterium
AGTACAGCAGCAGTTGGCCGAAGAGGCCCAGGCCGTCAACCCCAACCCCGGCCTCGTCCGCGAGTTCGCTGCTGCCCGTGTCTTGCTCCAACCCAAGGCCACCCAGTCAGTCGCTCAAACCACCGATGCCTATGCACCACCGCAGGCGCGAGCGGAGTCACCACAAATGCAGCTCGGCTATCCTCCTCCTCCTCCCGCGCCCCCGGCCAAGCCACCACGACCCATCTTCGAGGCGGTAGAGACACCGAAATCCGAACGGACGGCTCCGAGTGCGGACCAAGCTGCCAAGCAGGCAGCATCAGTCTCAGTCGGGTGCCCGGCCTGCTCTGAAGCACTGCCGCAGGGACGCGCCGTCACCTTTTGCCCATTCTGCGGAGAGCTGGTCGGTGTTACCCGGTGCAGCGGGTGCGGCGACGAGATCGAACCCGGCTGGCGCTTCTGTGTCACTTGTGGCATATCAGCCGGCAAAGGTTGATTCCTCCTTCAGCTGCTTCCTCTCCTCACTCTTGGTTTACCCTGGTATCTTGGCTATCAGGATCTAGGCAGCCCAACACAACCGGGGGAGCACAGCTCCTGACTGCGAATGAGTGACGACCTGGTACCACGTGGTTCTCAGTTCGACCGAGCTGCGCTCGAGAGGATAATCCATCGAGCCGCTGAGCTGCAGGCCCGCGCGCACGATATCGGCGAGGTTCTGACCGAGGCGGAACTCATGCAGCTGGGCGACGACGTCGGCATCTCTGCGGCGCACTTGAGACAGGCGATGCTCGAAGAGCGGACGCGCGCGCTCGTACCCGCGGAGGCGGGTCCCTTGACACGGTTGGTGGGTCCGCGCCGCATCACGGCCGAGCGTGTCATAGCGGGTGAGTCAACGGTGCTCGCGTCGAGACTCAATGACTGGATGTCGGAGGGAGAGCTGCTTCAGGTGAAGCGTCGCTACCCTGAATCCATTTCGTGGGAGCGTAAGGAGGGTGCCTGGGCTTCCCTCAGGCGTTCGCTCGGGGTGGGCGGCCGCAAGTACCTGCTGGCCCGTGCGCGGGAGGTAGTCACCCGCGTTACCGTGATCGGCGACCAGCGCGGTCTCGTTCAGCTGATGGCCGATCTTTCGAACACGCGAAACGAATACTTGTTGGGCAGCGGCATCACGCTGGGGAGTGCGGTCGCCACCAGCGGTATCGCCCTCGTCATCGGTGTGATGGCGCCCGTAGCCGTGATCCCGGCCGTTCTCGGAGTTCCAATCTCCTATTCGATTGCACGTGATCGACGGCGGCAGATGGAGAAGTTCCAAGTCGCACTGGAGCAGATCCTCGACAAGTTGGAGCACGGAGACCTCAACCAGAGATCCAGGATTGGCACCCCACCGTTCAATGTCGTGGAGCGGATTGCCGGTGAGGTCCGCAAGAACCTCGGCTTGCGCAACGGAGATCGATAGGCGTGCTGCCACCAGTGCATCTCCGATTAGTGCAAGCGGCCCTGTCAACACTGGGAATCCTGGCCTTGCTCACCACGGCTTGTGGCGCAGGGGGTGTTAGACCTCGGTTCGACCCGTTCCCCCAGGCCATATCAGACACGTTTCCACTGCCGCCCGACTCTGCCATCATCAGGATCGGTGAGATACTCAATGCTGAGGGAATCGAGATCCGACACATCAGACCGGTCGAAGGCTACGTGGAATCCAAGTGGTTCGATGTGGGTGCCAGACGGACGGTCAGTGCAATGAGCCTCGATACCGATTCGGTTGTGCGCTTCAGGTTCTGGTCCGATCCCGCCCCGCCCGGCGGCAGCCTCGTCGTGGGCGAGGCCGTACGACGCCGTGTGATCGATCCGTCGCAGCCTGAACGCGAGACTGAGCAACCGGTTCCGCCGGACCATCCCGCTACCGAGCTGCTGCAGCGTATGCTCGCGGCACTAGGCGCCGACCCAGCATGACGCACACCGCTGCTCCTCCTCGGGCGGTATCAGACCGCCAATTCTGCCAGGACATGTTGCCCAAGGTGTCCCGCACGTTTGCCGTCTGTATCAAGCTGCTACCACAGGACTTGGAGCACTCCGTCCTGATTGCGTACTTGCTGTGCCGGGTGGCCGATACACTCGAGGATTCGCCGTCCTTGCTACCACCAGAGAAAGCGCGGCTGTTGGATACTTTTGGTCGGTGTCTCGATACAGACGGACCCGGCACTGACTCGCTGCGAGATGCGTTCGACCCACCGGCATCCGACGACGAGCTGTTGGCACGGGAGGCGCACGTCGTCCTGGCGGAGTTCCATCGACTTCCCCGGAGCCATCAGGACGCGGCGCGACCGTGGGTCAAAGAGATGTGTTCCGGTATGGCCGAGTTCGCTGGCAAGATCGATGCAAGCGCGGATCACGTGGCGATCGGTACGGTAGAGGAGCTGGAACGTTACTGTTACTACGTCGCAGGTACTGTGGGCCATCTCTTGACGGAGCTGTTTCGCCAGCACAAGCCGACGCCGACGCCAGATCAATACGAGAGGATGGCATCACTGGCGACCAGCTTTGGGCTCGGATTGCAACTGACCAACATCATCAAGGACGTGGCCGACGACAAACGTAGGGGTCAGAGCTTCTTACCACGGCAGCTGTGTCAGGATGCTGGCATAAGTCCCGCAGACGTCCAGGATACGGCGCACCTGGGTGAATCCCGACAAGTGATGCAGCTACTGATTGAGAAGGCAAAGAACCACCTGTGCGACGCGCTGCGTTACTCGATCGCCTTGCCGCGTCGGCACTACGGGATTCGTAAGTTCTGCCTCACGTCACTCTACTTTGCGGTCGGGACGTTGCGCCTGGCCGACCGGGATCCGCGGCTGCTCGATCCCGAGCACAAGGTCAAGATCTCACGTGCCCAAGTGTATCGCACCATTCTGATTACGAAGCTGATTGCCCCGGTGAACTGGCTGGTGAAACTGTATTTCCGGTTGCTTGCAGGTAGGGCCTGGTGGAGGAGATGTCAATGAAGCAATACCTCGATCTCCTGCGACTCGTGCTCGACAAGGGAGTACCGAAAGGCGACCGCACCGGAACGGGCACTCTCAGTACTTTCGGATATCAGATGAGGTTCGGACTGCAGGATGGCTTTCCTCTCGTCACCACCAAGAAACTACACCTCAAGTCTATAGTCTACGAGCTGCTGTGGTTCTTACGCGGCGATACCAACATCCAGTACCTCACTGAGCATGGAGTCGGCATCTGGGATGAGTGGGCTGACGAGACGGGCGACCTGGGGCCGATTTACGGCTATCAGTGGCGCTCTTGGCCCACGCCACACGACGACAGTATTGATCAGATCAGCGAGGTCATTGCAGCAATCGTCGAGAACCCCGATTCCAGACGCCTGGTTGTGAGCGCTTGGAACGTGGCCGACGTACCCAAGATGGCGTTGCCGCCCTGTCATGTCTTCTTCCAGTTCTACGTGCACGACAACCGGCTCTCATGCCAACTCTACCAGCGGAGTGCGGACCTCTTCTTGGGGGTTCCATTCAACATTGCATCGTACTCGCTGCTAACGATGATGATGGCACAAGTCACGGGTCTGGAGCCCGGCGAGTTCATTCACACGTTCGGTGATGCCCATCTCTACGTGAATCACTTGGAGCAGGCCAAGCTGCAGATCGGTCGCAAACCGCGTGGGCTGCCCATCGTGCAGATCAATCCCGACATAAAGTCGATCTTCGACTTCCGGTACGAAGACTTCGTACTAGAGGGTTACGACCCACATCCACACATCCCAGCAAAGGTGGCGGTATAATCGTCTCTCTCATAGCTGCGGTCGCGGAGAACCGTGTCATCGGCGCCGGCAGCGGTCTTCCCTGGCGCCTCCCGGCAGACATGCGGCACTTCAAGCAGTTGACCACCGGCCACACGGTAGTGATGGGACGCAAGACCTTCGACACCCTGCCCAAGCCACTGCCGAACCGCCGCAACGTGGTCGTGACTAGAGATCCGAGCTATCGAGCGGATGGAGCTGAAGTTGTCCACTCGCTCTCAGAGGCGCTCAGCTTGGCGGAGGGGGAAGCTGAGGTCTTCGTGGCCGGAGGTGGCGACATCTATCACATTGCGCTGCCACTTGCAGATCGTCTCTATCTGACCGTCGTACACACAGAAGCGAGCGGCGATACACTGTTTCCCGAGTTTGCAACCGATGATTGGGAGCTGGCTGAAGACATCAGGTACGAAGCTGACGAGAAACACGCTTTCCCCTACTCGTTTCGACTATATCAGCGCACAAACAAACGGCCCGTGTCGCACTAGGCGACACAGGCTGTGAGTCAAATCGAAGGGAGGAAGCCTAACCCTTGGCCGACTCTTCCTCTGCCTTCTTGCGTTCCTCAACGATCTTCTGAGCAACATCAGGCGGGACCTCCTGGTAGCTGGAGAACTGCCACCGGAAGGTGCCGCGGCCGTGGGTCATCGAGTGAAGCTGAGTCGAATAGCGATACATCTCCGCTTCGGGCACATATGCTTTTACCTTGGTGAGTCGCTTGTCCGGCTCGCTGCCAAGAATCTGTCCCCGACGCGAGGAGAGGTCGCCCAATACGTCACCTAAGTTATCGTCGGGTGTCCATACCTCGACTTCGTGAATCGGCTCCAAGATCACTGGCTTGCACTTCGGCGCTACGTTCCGGAACGCCAGGATCCCGGCCATCTTGAACGCCTGCTCGCTACTGTCTACGTCGTGGTAGCTGCCATCGTAGCAGTCCGCCCTGAAGTCGACCACCGGTGCACCTGCCAGTATACCCCGTGCGGCAGATTCTATGATACCCTTGTTGACTGCGGGTACGTACTTCGACGGGATAGAGCCACCGACAACGGAGTTCTTGAAATCGTAGCCCGTGCCGCGCGGCCGCGGTTCAATGCGAATCCGACAATCGCCGTATTGGCCCCGTCCACCGGTCTGCTTCTTGTGCTTACCCTGGCCTTCGCCTCTTCCCTTGAAGGTCTCACGGTAGGCGACCTTGGGTTTACCCAGCTCGGCGTGTACGCCAAACTTCCGTTCTAGCCGTTTTACAACTACCTCGAGATGCCGCTCACCTCTACCGCTAATGAGTGTCTGCCGTATCTCGGAGTTGTACTCATGGTAGAACGTAGGATCTTCATCGTGCAGCTTGTGCAGACCCGTCGACAGTTTGTCTTCTTCCCCACGCTTGGTTACCGCGACCGCAAGAACGATCAACGGTTCCGGGAACGGGATCTTCGACACAACTACCGGTGTTCCCTGTGTCGAAAGAGAGTCGTTCGTGTGGGTGTCTCTGAGTTTTGCAACCACACCAATGTCACCGGCGTGCAGCTCGGGCACCTCCGTACGATCCTTGCCCTGGGCAACCGACAAGTGATTCAGCTTCTCTACCGAGCTTCGCGGTGCGTTATAGACCTCGGCACCGTTCCCCACCCTGCCGGAGTAGATCCGGAACAGTGATACCTCACCAACGTGTGGCTCCGACACTGTCTTGAAGACCTGGACCACTAACGGCCCTTCATCATTCGCTGCCAGGCTGATGTCAGCCGCGTCGCCCCACGTCTTGGCGGCGACAGACTCACGCTCGCTTGGTGCAGGAACCAGTTCCACCAGCTTGGAAAGCAGCGCTTTGGTCCCATATGTGAGTTCCGCCGAGCAACAGAGCAGGGGGAACAACTCGCCCCGGACCATACCGGCCTTCATCGCAACAATGGCTTCTTCGCGAGAGATCTCCTCTCCACCCAGATAGCGCTCGAGGAGTTCGTCGTCGGTGGTCGCGATTGTCTCAATCAGGTCCTGGGAATACCGCTCAAACTGATCTGTGTACTCTTCGGGAACGTCGGCTTCATCGTACTCGCCGGACTTGGTGCCCTTCTTGTACATGTGACAGGTTCTCGAGAACAGGTTGATTATGCCGTGAAAGTCCGGTCCCTCGCCTACCGGGATCTCAATCGGCACCACCTTCTTGCTGAGATTCTCTCTTATATCCTGGTAGACCCGCTCGAAGTCAGCGTGCTCCTTGTCCACCATCGACACGACCAGCAATCGCGGCATCCCGCGATCTGCGGCATACTCCCACACCTTCTCCGTGCCCACTTCGACGCCCGCGGTCGCCCCCACAACCACGAGGGCAGCATCGGCCGCATAGACGCCGGCCATTGCATC
>JAUVRV010000119.1 GCA_030597435.1 Gemmatimonadales bacterium
CCGGTGCGACCGGCTCGACTGCCGGATGATCGCGCAAACGCTCCGCCAGCAGCGCGGCGTTGGCATGATCGTCAGATAGACGTTCGAGGTTGTGGTCCAGAGCGTAGAGGCCGGCAGCAGCGAGGATTCCCGACTGTCGCATTGCCCCACCGAGACGGCGCCGTACTCTCCAGGCCCGTTCAATCACGTCTCGATTGCTCATGAGGCAACTGCCTACCGGACAACCCAACCCTTTCGACAGACAGGCTGTGATCGTCGTAGCTCCCCGCCCCACGCTCGCTATTGTCTCTCCCTGGGCGACGGCTGCGTGCCACAGGCGGGCTCCGTCCAAGTGCAGGGGGAGATCTCTGTCACGAGCAAGCGCCACCAACGCGTCCCACTCCGCGATGGGCAGGACCTTGCCTCCCGCTGCGTTGTGGGTGTTTTCGGCCGCGAGCGCACTCACCTCTGGTGTGTGGGGACTGACCGGTCGGATTGCGGCCGCCGCGAGGTCGGCAGTCAAGATGCCATCGGGAGTCACTACCGGCCGGATCTGCACGCCCGCCAACGCCGCTGCGCCGGCAATCTCGTAGTGCACTATGTGTGAGTTGGCTTCCAGCACCAACTCGGTGCCCGGCTGAGTCAGCACCCAAACCGCAGTCTGATTCGATTGGGTTCCCGAAGGAAAGAACAGTGCCGACTCCATACCGAAGATTTCGGCCATCCTCTCTTCCAGACGCCGCGTCGTGGGATCGCCGTCCAACACGTCGTCGCCCACATCGGCTTCGGCCATGGCCTGTCGCATGCCGGGCGACGGCTTGGTGACCGTGTCACTTCGGAGATCTATCATCGTTTTCATTGCAGGAGAACTCCGGCTATATGAGAACTGCGCGCTGCTCTCGCTGTCTTCGCCCCATGTCGTAGGTCTCTCCCACCTCCGCACCAATGAGGAAGACACACACCATCAGGTAAATCCAGACCACCAGAAACAGCAGAGCAATCCCGTTTGTATTGGAGATCAGTCGGTCCAGGGTCGCAAAACGTAAGAGGTATACCCCATCCCGCTTCTTGGTCACCTCGCCGCCGAGCGCCGCTACGGCCGAGGCCACGAGGGCCGTGTCCCACCGGACGCGTCGCGTCGGCGCTATCGTGTAGATGATGAAGAACGACACCAACGCCAGTCCAAACGTCGAGACCTCCATTGCGAAGCGCCCCAAGAAGGGAAATTCTATGACCTTTACCGTAACCACTGCGTTGAGCACCACCATCACCAAAGATGCGATCACCAAGAAGAAGTCGATCCCGATGCCGACGAAGAAGGGTCGGTTTTCCCGAGTGTCGAATATGTCATTCAATGCCGCTCGCGCTCCGCTGAAGAAGCGCGTGGCAAACCAGAGGAACAACGGCACACCATAGATCGATAGCTGAGCACGGCTGGCCTCGATGCTCCGGATGAACCTCTCGACCTGCATGAACGGATTGGCTTCGCCTTGTCCGGCCGACGGTATGACATTTTCCATCAGCCGCCGGATGTCCGCCACGGCCACGTCGGCGCTGTGCACAAAGTAGCCCAGCGTGGCCAGGGCCAGGAGAAAGATGGGGAATGCGGCTAGCAGTGCCTGGAAAGTGAGTGCGCTTGCCAGGAAGAGGATGTTGTCCTCATAGGCGGCCAACCAGATCCGGCGAACGAATCCCAGTGGCGACGAGGCCCACCCTCTGTACCCCGCGGTCTTCAAACTCACGGGTGGGAGCTATGGGTTCTAGGCGGTGGCTTCGTCTTCCGACACGGCCGCGCCTTCGTCGTCGGAATCGATGTCATCGATGTCCCGGTCAGCCTCGCTCGCTTCATCGCGAGCTGCCTTGGCCTCGGCCAGCTTGCTTTCCAGCTCATCGCGTGCCGAGTGGACAGCCGCCTTGCCGGCTTTCACGGCATCGCGCGCGCCGGCCCGCGTCTCACTGAGATTCCTGCGGGTGCGTTCGAACTTCTCCTCGACCCGCGCCTTGGCCACCTCGTAGCCATCCTCGAGACGCGTCTGCAGCTCGTCGGCTGTATCCTCCGCCTTGGCCCGTAATCGGCGTCCTCTCGAACGCAGTTCAGCCCTGGTTTCCTCCCCGGTCCTAGGAGCCAACAGCAGGGCAACGCCGGCTCCGATCACGGCTCCCCACAGAAAAGCGCCGATGCCGCTGGACTTTTCGACGACTATGACCGGTTGGTGTTCTCCGTGTGACATTGCCTCTCCTTGTCAGCCGGCAGTCTGCCGGCTTGCGCATGAGCCCACTTTTGAAACTTATCAGTCGGCACTTCAAAAGACCACCGAAAGACCGTCGTAGGCAGGCTCTACGCCCTGTGGCAAACGCGTGGCCAGCTCGGTGTAGCTGAACTTGTGGGTCAAGTGGGTAAGCAGGGTCCTCTCGGCACCGATTTCGAGGGCAAACTCGACAGCCTCATCTATCGACAGGTGCGTCGGATGCGACCACTCCAGCAAGGCGTTCACGACTAGCACACGCACACCCTCGAGCAGGGTTCGCGTGTCCTGCGGAATCGACTTCACGTCGGTCAGGTAGGCCATGTCACCTACGCGGTAGCCGAACACCCGCGTACCTCCATGGTCCAGCTCCAACGGCAACACGACCTCACCAGCGACGGTCACCTCTTGCCCGGCATCGACCGGGTGGGCTGTGAGTAGCGGCTTGGCGGTCTCGGGGGGAGGTACCACTCTCGGATCGAATATGTAGCCAAACCGCTCGACCAGCCGGTCGAGCGTTTCAACCGGTCCGTATACCGGCAACGCGCCCCTCCGGACCGTGATCGCCCGGAGGTCGTCAATGCCGTGAATGTGATCGGCGTGATCATGTGTGTAGAGCACCGCGTCTACCGTGTCAATGCGTGTGCGCACTAGCTGGAGACGCAGCTCAGGTGGGGTGTCGATCAGCAGCCGCTTGCCGGCATCCGTCTCAATTACGGCCGCTACACGGGTACGGTGATCGCGGGCATCGGTCGAGGTACAGACATGACACTCACATGCGATGACCGGTACGCCAAACGACGTACCCGACCCCAGTATGGTCAGCCGCACGTCATACTGTCTCGATCTTGATCAGATTGGTGGTACCCGGAACCTCAAACGGGACACCGGCCGTGACAATTATCCTGTCGCCCGTACTTACATAGTCTCGATCCAACAGCTTACCGCGAGCCACGTCGAGCAGGGTCTCGTAGCTGGGCAGAGCATCTGCCTGAATCGGCAGTACGCCCCACACAAGTGCCAGGAAGCGACACGTCGCCCACTCGGTCGAAAGGCCGAGGACCGGTGTGGACGGCCGGTTCGCCGCAATGGTGCGTGCCGTGAATCCGCTCTTTGTCACGCAGAGTATGAGGGGCGCGTTCAAACTCTGCCCTGCCGCAATTGCTGCGAGTGCAATCGCGTCCTCAACCTCGTGTGACTCTCTTACCTTGCCATCGCCCTTGTAACGGCCCCATGGGATCCCGTCCTTGAGAATGGCTTGTTCGACCTCATTGATGATCCTGACCATGGCGCGCACGACCTCTACGGGGTATTCGCCTACGGCGGTCTCAGCCGAGAGCATCACGGCGTCGGTCCCGTCGAGTATCGCGTTCGCCACGTCCGACGTTTCCGCCCTCGTTGGACGTGGGTTCCGGACCATCGACTCCAGCATCTGCGTCGCCGTGATCACCGGTCGACAGTTCCGCATCGCGACTTCAATCAGGTGCTTTTGGGTCAGTGGCACCTCTTCAAATGGGAGTTCCACACCCAGATCGCCGCGGGCAACCATGATTGCATCAGCCGTCTGGACAATACGGTCGATGTCGGATAGAGCCTCAGTTCTCTCGATCTTCGCGACAATACTGGCTCCGGATCCAACCAACGAGCGAACTTCCTCGACATCCTCCGCTCTGCTGACGAACGAAATCCCTATGAGGTCGGCATTGTGCTCCAACGCCAGTTCGATGTCGGCCCGGTCCTTGTCTGTTATTGCTGGAGCACTGACGTGATCGTCGGGCAGGTTGATGCCCTTGTTGCTGCGGAGCACACCACCGAATCGCACGATCCCGGTGACGCGGTCACCGCTTACCCGGGTCGTCTCGACTGAGAGCAGTCCGTCGTCCAGCAGGATGCGGGAACCAACACGGACGTCACCGGCCAGGGCTTCGTACGCAGTTGGGATCTCACTGCCGCGGGCGTTGCCCTCCGGTGCGAAAACCACCTCAGCACCTTCTGCCAGCTGTAGCGGCTCGGATAGATGACCAACTCGAATGCGTGGTCCCTGCAGGTCGACCAAGACCGCCACGTGCTGTTGTACCTCGTCACGTAGCCGGCCGACCAGGTCGATCATCTCGCCCCTGCTCTCGGGCGTGCCATGAGCGCTGTTGATGCGCACCACGTTCACGCCCGCCAGTATCATCTCACGTAGCGTCGACTCACTGGACGACGCCGGGCCCAGCGTCGCCACGATCTTCGTGCGACGAAACCGAGGGTCGTAACGCATATGCTTTGTTCCCTATTTGATTAATCGATCTACGAGGACGGGCAATGCCACCACCGCGCGTTCGGACCAGGATACCGTTACGTCATGGGAGATCGGTGTCATATCCGGATTGATCTCCACCACGGGGGCTCCCTGCCTCATGGCAAGAGATGGCAACTCGGCGGCCGGATGCACGAGAGCCGAGGTCCCTATCACCAGAAGGGCATCGCACGCGGCTACCGCCCCCCACGCTCGTTGCACGGCCGATTCCGGAAGTGACTCTCCAAACCAGACCACTCCGGGCCGGATCGGACTGCCGCAGTCGGGGCACCGTGGCGGTTCGACCTCCTCGCCCGACAGATGGGTCATCCCCTCGAGGTTCGCAGAGTCATACGGATGCCCATTGTCGAGACAGCGAAATGCGGTGAGTGACCCATGTAGCTCGACGACGGCCTGGTTACCCGCTCGACTGTGCAGCCCATCCACGTTCTGAGTGGCAATCAGGAAGTCATCTACTTTGGTCTCGAGCCGCGAGAGGGCGTGATAGCCCTCGTGAGGTTCTACCCCCCGTATCAGACACCACCGCCACAGATACCAGCCGAACACTCGCGCAGGGTTACGGCGGTAGGCGTCCTCGGTCGCAAGCTCATGAGGATCGAAACGAGCCCACAGGCCGGTCATCGCATCACGGAAGGTCGGTACGCCTGAGTCATGCGACATTCCGGCACCCGTCACAACCACCAGCCGTTTGGCGCCTGAAAGCGCCTCCACGGCCCGGTCAAGCCCTGATGTTTCAGTCATTGGGAACTCGGCTCGAGTGCGGAGAGCGATGCCTCCGGTCCCTCCGAGGCTCCCTCCGGTTGGTACCGCCGATCGACGTACCCGTTGAGGATCTCGATGAACTCTCCTACTATGCGGCTGCCCTTCAGGGTTACAGACAGCTTGCCATCTATGTAGACAGGAGCCTTCGGTTCTTCGGCTGATCCGGGGAGCGAAATCCCGATGTCGGCGTGCTTGGACTCGCCGGGACCATTGACTACGCATCCCATAACGGCCACGCGCATGCTCTCTACTCCGGGGTACCGGATCTTCCACTCCGACATCTGATCTTTGAGATAGGATTGAATCGCTTCGGCCATTTCTTGAAAGAACGTACTCGTGGTTCGACCGCAACCGGGGCAAGCGCTAACCTGAGGCAGGAAGCTGCGGAACTCGAGCGCCTGTAGCACCTGTTGTGCTACTCCCACCTCCTCCGCCCGATCGCCGCCCGGGGCGGGGGTCAGGGACACGCGAATCGTGTCGCCTATGCCCTGCTGCAGTAGAACCGCCAGTCCCGCTGTGCTGGCGACGATTCCCTTCGCCCCCATGCCGGCCTCGGTCAGACCCAGATGCAGGGGGTACTGCGACAGCGGAGCCAGCTTGCGATAGACCGCAATGAGGTCCTGAACCTGCGACATCTTTGCAGACAGCACGATACGGTCATGCGGTAGCCCCACGTCTTCCGCCAAGACCGCCGAACGCATGGCACTTTCGACCGTGGCGTTCAGCCTCACTTCCTTGGCATCCAGCAACTCTTCCCTTTGAGCATTCTCGTCCATCAACTGGGTGAGCAGGTTCTGGTCGAGCGAACCCCAGTTGACACCGATCCTGACCGGCTTGCCCTGATCTATGGCCACCTTGATGATGGTGCTGAAATTCTCGTCACGGCGCTTCTGACCCACGTTACCGGGATTGATCCGGTACTTGGCCAGCGCCGCGGCACAGCCGGGGCACTTGGTTAGCAGCAGGTGCCCGTTGTAGTGGAAATCGCCAATGATTGGAACCGTCGTGCCCTGGTCGGCCAATTGTCCCACTATCCGCGGTACCGCAGCAGCCGCAGCGTCATTGTTGACGGTGACCCGTACCAACTCACTGCCTGCGTCGGCTAGCGGGGTCACCTGTGCTACTGTCGCAGCGACATCGACAGTATCCGTGTTCGGCATTGACGGCACGACGATCGGATGGGCTGAGCCGACGGGGATAGAGCCGATCCAGGTGGTGACTGTGGATCTACGAGATACGGTTGTCATAGGGGGGGAAATATATAGGAGGGGAAGGAGGGGAAGGAGGGGAAGGAGATATCTCCTGATCTCTCTTCTTCCCCACCTTCCCCCTCTTCCCCTCCTAATCTGGGGGGGCGGTGCCGGGGGCGGCTAACACGGATTCGCCCAATCCACCTCATGTTTCGAGTTGCAGGAGGGACACGTCGCGCTCTGGTCCGATGGAGCCAACAGAATTCGTTCGCGACAGCTGGGACACACTCCATAGCTGGGTCCCATTCCCTTGTTGCTGGCACGCTTCGCAGCCCTCTCATCAGAACCGCGCTTCACAACGCTCCACTTGTCGGGCTTCTCCTCGCTGAACTCGAGGTTGCCACGATTAACGGGCCTGTTGGATTTGTTCACATCCAGCAGGACCAGATTGGAGTCAGCGCCGTTGACGACTGCATACCAAGCACCACGTCGTAGTCCATGTGCTTCGGTCTGTCTTACTCGCGCCCACTTTGTTGGCGACATGGTTCCCTCCCAGAACTGATTGGCCAACGCCAATATAAGAACAACCGGGGCTGAGCCAAATAGCACGCCAGGTTGAGACGCGGCTGAGATGGCTCGGCCTTTGCTAGCAGATCAGTGCAAGACTGAGTATTTTCGCTGTGATCATCACCTATTGATCGCCGAGAGAATTGTTGACTCTCCAACGCCTGAAGCACTACGAGTCACGAGAGGTAATACAACCATGGCAATCGCTGAACTCATATCTGTAGCACAAGCGATGGTGGCCAAGGGCAGGGGCATCTTGGCCGCAGATGAGAGCACACCAACCATCAAGAAACGATTTGACAGCATCAAGGTACAATCGACAGAGGAGAACCGCCGTGCGTACCGTAGCCTGCTATTCGACACGCCCAGGCGCGAGAAACATGTGAGCGGTGTAATCCTGTTCGACGAGACTCTACGCCAGAAGTCGAAAGATGGC
>JAUVRV010000222.1 GCA_030597435.1 Gemmatimonadales bacterium
CCGAGGATCAGTACCGCACCACGTGGGGCGCAAAACCTTTCGAGGATCAGGTCCTGCATGAGGACTCCACCGTCGGCGCGCGACTGGAAGAGGCCGGCGCAGTGCTGGTGGCAAAGACCACGTTGGGTGCACTTGCCATGGGTGACGTCTGGTTCGGCGGCAAAACACGCAATCCCTGGAACCTGGCGCAGGGCTCCAGCGGGTCGTCAGCCGGTTCTTCGGCGGCCACAGTAGCCGGTCTGGTGGGATTCAGTATTGGCAGTGAGACGCTCGGGTCGATAGTCTCGCCGGCCACCCGCTGTGGCGCTACCGGACTCCGTCCCACCTTCGGGCGTGTGAGCAGATACGGCGCCATGGCCCTGTCATGGAGCATGGACAAGCTGGGACCGATATGCCGCTACGTCGAAGACTGTGCCCTGGTTCTGAACGCAATCCACGGAGCGGACGGCAAAGACCCCACCGCCCGCGACGTCCCGTTCGACTGGGACCCCGAGTTACCGTTGTCACGGATTCGCATCGGATACTACAAGAGTGCTTTCGAGCGGGATCGCAGCAGCAAGACCTTCGACGACCAGGTTCTGGTAGAGATGCGTGCGCTTGGCATCGACCTGATTCCCATCGAACTGCCGGATCAATTTCCGTTGAACGCGCTGCGGATAATCCTGAGCGCCGAGGCCGGCGCGGCATTCGAGGAACTCACCCGCACTAACCGCGACGACCTGTTGGTGCGACAAGATCGGGGCGCTTGGCCCAACTCGTTCCGCCAGTCGCGGCTGATTCCCGCGGTCGACTATATCGAGGCCAACCGGGTACGCACCATGGTAATGGCAGCCCTCGACGCGACCATGACCGGTATCGACGTATTCGTCACTCCGTCCTACGGTCCCAACGTTCTGCTGATGACCAACCTGACGGGTCACCCGTCGATCACGTTGCCCAACGGCTACACCGACGAGGGAACACCGGTAAGCATCTCGTTCATCGGTAGCCTGTACGGCGAAGGCCGCATGTTGCGAGTGGCTAAGGCATACCAGGATATGACCGACTTCAACACACGACAACCACCGGACTTCGCGGTGTAGCGCAACCATTCATGGTTTTCAAGCTGCCACTAGAGGAAGACAGATGTCCCTCGTCTCAGTGAATCCGGCGACCGACGCCGTCATCAAGGAATACCAAGAGATGACTGCGCGAGAGGTCGCGGACGCGGTCGATCAGGCACACGCATCGTTCTCGAGTTGGCGCAAGACGGGCTTCGAGGAACGGGCCACTCTGATGCATTCGGCGGCTCGCATACTAAGGGAAAGAACGAACGAATACGCCGTTCTCATGGCCGAGGAGATGGGCAAGCCGATCTCGCAAGGCAGAGCGGAGACGGAGAAGTGTGCCTGGGTGTGCGACTACTACGCCGAGCAGGCGGAGTCATTTCTCGAGTCAGAGATCATCGAGACCGACGCTCACAAGAGCTTCGTGGCGTTCCGGCCGCTTGGAGTGGTACTCGCGGTGATGCCGTGGAACTTCCCTCTGTGGCAGGTACTTCGCTTTGCCGCTCCGGCTTTGATGGCCGGCAACGTGGGAGTCTTGAAGCACGCGTCCAACGTTCAGGGGTGTGCATTGGCGATAGAGGATGTATTCCGCCAGGCCGGATTCCCCGAGAACGTGTTCCGCACCTTGTTGATCGGCAGCAAGCAGGTAGACGCGGTTATCGAGCATCCTCACGTTAGAGCGGTTACGCTCACAGGTAGCACTCCTGCAGGACAGGCAGTGGCGAAGAAGGCCGGACAGGTCTTGAAGAAGACCGTGTTGGAGCTGGGCGGCAGCGATCCCTACGTCGTTCTGGCCGATGCCGACATCGAGGCGGCTGCGAAGACCTGTGTGACCAGCAGATTGATCAACTCGGGTCAGAGCTGTATCAACGCCAAGCGCTTCGTGGTCGTGGCGTCACAACGCGAGCGTTTCGAGCAGCTTTTCGTGGAGCAGAGGCAGGCTGCCAAGGTGGGTGATCCACTGCAGGAAGAAACCGAGGTGGGCCCGCAAGCCCGAGCCGACCTGCGCGACGAACTGCACGAGCAGGTTGAGAGAAGCCTGGCTAAGGGAGCGCGCTGTCTGTTGGGAGGGAGTATTCCGGAGGGACCGGGAGCGTTCTACCCACCTACGGTGCTCACCGATGTCAAGAAGGGAATGCCGGCGTTCGATGAGGAGTTGTTCGGACCGGTCGCCGCGATCATCGTAGTGCCGGACGACGACGACGCAATCCAGGTGGCAAACGACTCCAACTTCGGCTTGGGAGCCGCGGTGTTCACCGCGGACCTGGAGCGGGGGGAACGCATCGCGACCGAAGAACTGGAAGCCGGTTGTTGTTTCGTTAATGCTTTTGTGAAATCAGATCCACGCCTGCCGTTTGGCGGAATCAAGCAAAGCGGGTACGGTCGGGAGTTGTCGCATTACGGCATAAGGGAGTTCGTGAATATCAAGACGGTGTATGTGGGGAAGTAAGAATGTTGAATGTTGAATTCTGAGTGTTGAATGGGAAGACCAGCATGAGACACTGCGACATTCGACATTCTACATTCGTCACGGACCTCTAGAACCAACACGAGCTAGGCTTCTCATGTCGGACCTCCAACAACGCCTGGAACAAGCCCTATCTGACCGCTACCAAGTGCTGAGTGAGATCGGTCGTGGTGCTATGGCATTCGTATTCCTGGCACAGCGCTCGGGCGACGGTCTCAGGGTTGCCATCAAGGTCATGGATCCGGACATGACCCTGGGACTCGGTGTCGAGCGGTTTCTCCGGGAGATCAAGATCAGCGCCGGCTTGAAGCACCCGCACATAGTCCCGATCCTGGATCACGATGAAACAAGTGACCTGATGTACTACGTGATGGAGTACGTGGACGGTGAATCGCTGCGGGCTCGCATGCTCCGTGAGGGACAGATGCAAGTCGACGAGGCATTGAGGCTCAGTAGAGAGGTTGGCAGAGCTCTCGACTACGCGCACGCAAACGGTGTCATTCACCGGGATATCAAGCCCGAGAACGTTCTCTTATCGGACGGTCACGCCGTGGTAGCCGATTTCGGGGTGGCACGAGCAATTCAAGAAGCGCGCGAGGACGTTCTAACGGAACCCGGCGTCGCGCTCGGTACACCGGATTACATGAGCCCAGAACAAGCGCGTGGCACTCGGCGGCTCGACGGTCGCACCGATATCTACTCGCTGTGTTGCATGCTGTATGAGATGCTGGCAGGAAGACCACCATTCCCCGGTGATAACGAAAGCGCCGTCATGGCACGGCGTATCATGGAGGACCCACCTCACGTACGGGACGTGCGCAAGGAAGTGCCGAGAGCTATCGACAAGATCCTGCGTAAGGGCATGGCCACCAACCCCAAGCGGCGTTACAGCTCGGCGGCGCAGTTCGTGGAGGCGATCGCGAGGTACTGAGGAATGTTGAACGTTGAATGAAACCCCAAAAGAGCCACACTTCGACATTCATCATTCATCATTCGCTGTTCCCCGTTCCCCGTTCCCCGTTCCCCGACTACTTTATCCCGGTTGGTCACCATCCCCTGAACCCTGGATCCAAGCCATGAAAAGTGCACTTACCTTCGCCCTCGCCCTCCTTGCTTTCGCCTGCACCCCCGAATACGACGTCGTGATCCGTGGCGGCACCATCTACGATGGTTCCGGCGGCGCACCGGTGGTCGGCGACGTTGCCGTGAAGGGCGACTCGATCGTCTCGATCGGAGTTCCCATTGAAGGCAGCGGCCGTACCGAGATCGACGCTACCGGCCTCGCGGTGGCACCGGGGTTCATCAACATGCTCAGCTGGGCAACTGAATCACTGATAGAGGACGGCAGATCGCAGAGTGACATCCGCCAGGGGGTCACACTCGAGGTCATGGGCGAGGGATGGTCGATGGGACCACTCAACGACGCCATGAAGCGGGAGTCCGTCGAGCAACAGGGAGACATCAAGTACGACATCGAGTGGACTACGCTGGACGAGTATCTCGAGTATCTGGTCGCACGGGGCATCTCGACCAACGTAGCCTCATTCGTTGGCGCCACCACCGTGCGCATTCACGAGGTCGGCTACGCCAACAGAGAGCCGACGCCGGAAGAGCTGGACCGCATGCGCGACCTGGTGAGACAGGCAATGGAAGACGGTGCCGTTGGGCTCGGTTCTTCATTGATATACGCACCGGCGTTCTACGCGAGTACCGAGGAGTTGATCGAGTTGGCCCAAGTGGCGGCGGAGTATGACGGTCTCTACATCTCACACATGCGCAGCGAGGGGAACCGGCTGCTCGAGGCCTTGGACGAGTTGATCACCATAGGCCGCGAGTCCGGAATTCGCTCCGAGATCTACCACTTGAAGGCCGCCGGCCAGTCCAACTGGGACAAGATGGCGCAGCTAATCGACATCGTAGAGCAAGCCCAGGCAGATGGTCTTGCGGTCACAGCAGACATGTATACGTACACGGCAGGTGCCACGGGTTTGGACGCAGCGATGCCACCATGGGTCCAGGAGGGCGGCCTGGAGAGTTGGATCGAACGGCTTCGCGACCCCGAAATCCGTGCGCGTGTCGCGCGTGAGATGGCCACGTCGGCCAACGACTGGGAGAACCTGTATTACGCCGCCGGCTCGGCCGACAACCTGGTTCTGGTGGGATTCAAGAACGACTCGCTCAAGTCGCTCACGGGGAAGACACTCGCTGAGGTTGCGGCGATGCGCGGCAAGTCACCGGAAGAAACCGCGATGGATCTCGTGATCGAAGACAACTCGCGTGTCGGTACGGTTTACTTCCTGATGTCGGAAGAGAACGTACGCCGTCAGATGGCGCTGCCATGGGTCAGCTTCTGTTCCGACGCGGGCTCACTCGCGCCCGCAGGCGTGTTCCTCCGATCAAATCCGCATCCACGAGCCTACGGCAACTTCGCGCGGGTACTCGGTAAGTATGTGCGGGATGAGGGAATCATCCCTCTCGAAGAGGCCATAAGACGGCTATCGAACCTGCCCGCTTCCAATCTCAGAATTAAGCGAAGGGGCTCCCTCCACGCCGGGTATCACGCCGACATTGTCGTGTTCGATCCCGCCACTGTGCAAGACTACGCAGAGTTCGATGATCCACACCACTACTCAACGGGAATGATTCACGTATTCGTGAACGGCGTGCAGGTGCTCGCAGACGGCGAGCACACCGGGGCGACTCCGGGGCGCGTGGTTAGAGGCCCGGGCTGGAAGCGAGACGGCTAGGGCTCACCCAGCCAACTCACGCAATCCGGTTTACCGCCATCAGAAGGAGTAGCAAAGGAAGGTAGGCGAGCGACGATCGGAACAGCCGGCGCGCGTTCATCGCGCTCGAGTGTCTCGCCGCTGTGCTGCTCACTATGAAGAAGCCGGTGGATAACAACGCGGCTCCGAAGAAGTAGAAGCCGCCTGTGATACCGAGTAGCGTTGGTACCAGGCTCACCGGCACCAGGGCCGCGGCATACAGACTTGCGTAGACAAAGGTCAAACG
>JAUVRV010000159.1 GCA_030597435.1 Gemmatimonadales bacterium
GACCGGCGGGGCGGCGGGGCAGGGTGCAAGGTGCAGGGTGCGGTCGCCGGACGTGAGTAGCGGAGTGTTGTGGGAACCCCGGTGCCCACCGGTTGTATTACCGACGGAACAAGCTCAGGATTCGTGAGAGGAATGAAAGTGAGAGGCAGAAACCATCGAGTATCGCGCCGCGATTTCCTAAAGGTGGGAGCCAGTGCTCTGGCCGTGCCGATGCTGGCCGGCTGCAATTCCGCCGTAGCCCCGGCAGCGGCGCCTTCATCACGGCTGTCGGCGCAACCCGGATCGCCCACCATACAACCCACTCTGGGGTTGAGTGAGCTGGGTTTGTCGACCCCTAGGGACGGACTGCTGTACGTGCCCCAAAACCACTCGTGGGACACTCCTGCTCCTCTCTTCATTGGGTTACACGGTGCCGGCGGGGCCGCGGCAAACTGGGCGAGCTACCCCGACCGTGCGGAGACGAGAGGCATGGTCTTCCTGGCACCCGACTCGCGCGGAACGACCTGGGATCTGTCGCGCGGCGGTTTTGGACCGGACGTGGAATTCCTGGATCGGGCACTGAACTACACCTTCGAACGCTGCCGGATCGACCCCAGCCACATCGCCCTGGGAGGGTTTTCGGACGGCGCCTCGTACACGCTCTCGCTAGGAGTCTCGAACGGCGACCTTTTCAGCCACCTGATTGCCTACTCCCCGGGGTATTTCTCGCCGGCCGAGCCGCTCGTGGGAAAGCCCCCCATCTACATATCACACGGGAATGTTGACAGCATCCTCTCCGTAAGAAACACACGCGAAAGCATCGTGCTCACCCTGAGCAACGCAGACTACGACGTGACTTACGAGGAGTTTGACGGAGACCACGAGGTACCGGCTGAGATCTCGGAGTCGGCGCTGGATTGGTTTCAGGGGGTGAGTCCGGCCCCGTAGACGTTTCCCGTCGGTCCCGTTTCCCCGGCGGCCACGTCGGACTGGTCTCAGTTCCTCGTCTTCCACCGTCTCACATCGTCCGTCATCGTCTGTCACCAAGCTCACAACCCTCCCCGTCGCCCCTATACACCCGAATCACATCGCTAGACCCCTGCGCTTGTCCTTCCGACTCACTTCCACCCAAATTCAAAGCGTGGGTTTTCCTCCCTCAGTGCGTCTTATACACAGAGACTCGCAAGAACTCAGACCCGCACTCAGGAGCATCGAGCGTTGCTGACCGAAATAGAGCTGGTTCAGATCTACCGGGAGCACACTGCCCCGCTCTACGCGTTCGTGTCGCGTCGGGTAGGAGGTGACCGGGGGCTTGCCGAGGACATCGTACAAGATGCCTGGCTTCGTGCGGTTGCTGTGTGGCCGCGGCGCGGGACGCCGGACCATCCACGTGCGTGGTTGATACTGGTCGCACGCAATCTACTGGTGAGTCACTTCCGGCGTCGGCGTCCGCTGCCTGTCGACCCGGCGGAGCTGGAACTCGAGGACGACAGCTACTGTCCGGAGACACCGTGGGCAGCGGCATTGGTCAGCTGGGGCTTGGCGCGGCTACGAAAACGGCAGGCCCAATTGCTCGAGGCATTCTACTTCGATGGCAAGAGCACCCGTGAGATCGCCAAAGAGTGCGGGTTGTCGGAGCGCGCGGTCGAAGGTCGCTTGCGCCGCGCGCGGCAGAACCTGGAGAAACGCCTGAGACCATATGTCAGCTCCGATGCGCCCGCGCCAATCGCGGCCGAATCTGCGGTGGAACCGGTGGCTGCATTGAAGCTGTCCGAGGGAGGAAGAAAGAATGCATAACAAACACGAACCCGATCCCACGTTCGTAGAGAACCTGGAGTGGCAGCTCGGCAGCGAGCTACGGCGCGGCAACCGAGCCGGTACCGCACGGAGTCCGAGCTTCCGAGTCATGAAGATCGCCGCCCTGATGCTCGGCTCCGTCGTACTTGGTGCCGCGGCCATGGGTGCATCACAACAACTGGGAGAGACCTGGCGCCGAGAACTGTTGGAGGCCCGTCTAGAGGTACAGTTGCAGTTGGCCCAACAGCGGGTCGAGATGCAACTGGAGGCCCTGGGATTGACACGCGAGCAGGTAGAACAGGGCATCGTCACTGACCGGGACCTGATGTACTTCGAGTTCCAGATCGCACAGGCCAAGACCGATGCCAAGATAATGGAACTGGAGCTGGAAGAGATCCGTCAGTCAGGCCGTGAGTCTTTGGGAGAGCTATCCTCACCGCTGGTAAACGGACGCGATTTCGTCAGCGAGAGAATCCAAGCCCGTATAGAACTGGCCCGACATCACCTGGACCTGGTCCAGCGGGAACGGCAGCGCATCCAAGACCGGGCCAACGTAGGAGTCGTGTCGGAGAACGAAGTGAGTGCGCAAAATCTCGTAGCCATGGAAGCCGAGAAGCAACTGGAAACACTGGCGGAACAGCTAGAACTGCGACGTTCCTACCTCGACTCCGAGATCACCGCTGTTGAGGCCGAACTCAGACTCTTGGAACTCGAGGCGCAGAGTCGTGTCGTGCTGTTGGATGAGAAGAGGGAGTACTTTCAGCGCGAAGTCGATCACTTCCAAGACGCCATCAGGCTCGGCACCATGAGCCCGATGGTGGCCACACAGTTGACGACGCGAGTAGCCGAAGTCGAAGCCCAACTCCAATTGGCCCAGGCCGAGCTGGAGATAGTGCAACGGGAGTTGGAGCGGAGGAGAGAAGCCCGGTAGCCTGGTATTCCGGTGTCCCGGTCCCCGGGGCACCGGATTCCCTTCCCCACCACAGTTTCTAGTCGACAGGTGCGGCGTGCAGCAGCTCTCATCCGGCTTCTGGTTCGGCAAAGGTGTGCACCGTCACAGCATGGGGCGCTCCCGGTCAGAGATCTTACGCCTATGCTTCCGGCCTCCACCAGAACGGCAACCGCGGCACCGGCCCGAATGTCCCGAGATCTCGTGGCATGACCGACACCGCTCGGCTATGCAACGCCTGCGAGCACCTGTTGGGTGCCGACGACAGGTACTGCCCCCGATGCGGTGAGCCAACGTCGCTCAAGGTCGATCCGGACGCCACCATCCCGGTCGCGTTAGGTTCCGCGGGATCCTCTGCCGTGGCAAGCGACTCCGCAGTGACCATCGTGGACCAAGCGCAGCCATTGACGCCGCCCCCTTCGGGGAAGGGCTTCAGGGCCTGGTTCCAGCAGGTACTCGGTACGGAATTCGAGATCATCTCGTTCCTGGGCAAGGGTGGCTTTGCCCGGGTCTACAAGGCGCGAGACACGCGACTCGACCGGATCGTGGCCGTCAAGGTCATTCGGCCCGAAGTGTTCGGGACGGAGCTGTTCACCGAGAGTTTCCGGAAAGAAGGCATCGCGCTGGCGAAGCTCCGTCACCCTGGGATCGTCCCGATCTACGACATTCGCGAGCGGGACGGACTGATCTACTACATCATGCCATTCGTCCAAGGTGTCACCCTCGACGAGCGGCTGAGCCGGACGCGACTGCCACCGTACGAGAGCAGGCGCATCCTGGCTGAGCTTGCCGACACGCTGTCCGCGGCGCACCGTGCCGAGATGGTCCACCTGGACGTCAAGCCGGACAACGTGTTCCTGGAGGGAGACCATCAAAAAGTACTGTTGGTGGACTTCGGGATCGCCATGGCGATCACAGAGACCGTTCCGGACGCGTCGGAGGGACCGATAGTAGGTACGCCCCTCTACATGTCACCGGAGCAGGCACAGGGACTGCCGGAGATCGACCACCGTTCGGACATCTACTCGCTTGGTGTCCTCGGATATCGCATGCTCATGGGACGGCCGCCTTTCACCGGGCAGCCCGACTCAATTCTCAAGAAGCACATTGAGGAGGCACCCGTTCCGATCCGCAAGATCAATCCCACGATCCCAAAGGATTTCGCGGATGCGATCATGCGGTGTTTGGAGAAAGACCCGTGGGACCGGTTCCATACTACCAAGGAACTGGCCGACACACTGGAGGCGGTGACATTCGGCACACAGCGGGAGAGCGTGGCCGTTGAATCACGCACGGGCTTGAACGGCAATCTCGTTGCCCTCATTGCCGTTGCCGTGCTGCTCCTCGGTATATTCGTTGGCGGCTGGATCGGCTGACCTTTGGGGGTGCCTACACATGTCGCCGTCTAGCTCGAGACCTCGAACACTCAAAGGGCAGATTGCTAACCATGCTTGACCGACCTCAACGCCGCATCAAATTCGTTGACTGCCGTGTCCAAGACCACGGTGACCGCTACGAGGCCAAGGTCGCACTGGTCGATGGAGACACGCCTGTTGACGTAACGGTGGAGCGACCGAGCGGAGAAGGCGGGATTGCGTGGGCTGCGGCCGAAGCGACGGTAGAAGCGATCCGTCAGGTGTACGGTATCGAGCCCGACCAGGTGATCTTGAAGGACGTGGTTTCGCTGGAGATGGACGGACGCCCGGCGGTAGCGACGTCAATCGTTACCACGGTTGGGGGCGAGCAGCGGAGCCTCTTCGGGCTGTCAGGGGTAGTCGATAGCGAAGGTAAGGCGGCAGCCCTGGCGGTGCTCGGTGCCACAAACAGGTTCTTCCGCAGCGGGTGACTCGATTGGAGGGACGCAATTGCTCATTGCAGATCAGCGATCGGCGATTCGCTGTTGCCTTTTCACTCATCCATCAGCGTCATCGACGCGAACTTGCTCAGGCTTGCAGGCACCCACCCCGCGCCGCACATTGGCGATAGCGTGCAATTGGAAACATCCTTTTCCCTTTTCCCTTTTCCCTTTTCCCTTTTCCCAAAGTGTCTCGCCTCCCCTCGTTGGCCAAGTTGACCTGAGCATAGCAAATTGATGTAGCCGCATTGGCAACCTCACACGATTCAAGGAGCGGGTAGGATGGGCATCGCACGTCGATCACTCCGAGTTGCTGTCTCAACCGCAGCGACCTCGATCGCACTCACCGTGACAGCTCACGCGCAACTACAATATAGATCCAGCATACTACGCCCAACTCGAGTACCGCTACATCGGCCCGCCGGGGAATCGCACGATTTCGGTCGCCGGAATCCCGGGTGATCCGTTGGTCTACTACGTCGGCGCCGCGTCGGGCGGCATCTGGAAGACCACGGACGGCGGGATCCACTGGGACCCTATCTTCGACGATCAGCCGGTCGCATCCATCGGTGCCCTCGCGGTTGCACCATCCGACCCCAACATCGTGTGGGCCGGAACCGGCGAGACATTTCTCCGCAGTCACATCTCCATGGGTTGGGGCGCATTCAAGTCAACGGATGCGGGAGAGACGTGGCAACGCGTAGGGCTGGAGCGGACCGGACGCATCGGTCGCATCGTGATCCACCCGGATAATCCGGACATCGTTTTCGTTGCGGCACTGGGGCACGCGTTTGGCCCCCAAGAGGAACGCGGTGTCTTTCGCACGACCGACGGCGGTGAGACATGGGACCGTGTGTTGTTCGTGAACGACTCAACCGGAGCAGCCGACATCGTGATGAACCCCGCGGACCCGGACGTCCTCTACGCCGGCATGTGGCAGATCCAGATGCGGACGTGGGGCCGAGTTAGCGGCGGCGCAGGCAGCAGCATCTGGTTAACACGTGATGGCGGGGAAACATGGACTCGGCTCGAGGGCAACGGTCTCCCTACTAGGAAGATCGGCAAGGTTGGCCTGGCAGTGACGCCGGCAGACCTGAACAGGGTTTACGCGTTGATCGAGACGGGCTCGGGTGTACCGCGGAACGGTGAACCGACCGACACCGGCGCGTTGTGGCGCTCCGACGACAACGCCCAAACATGGCAACTGATCAACTCGGACAGCTACCGCTTACTAACTCGGCCGGCGTATTACACCCGCATGGGCGTATCGCCCGACAACGCGGATCAGGCATACTTCCTGACCATCTTCTTCAGTAGCACGCAAGACGGTGGCACGACACTCGATCGCCGCGGGTTTGAAGACGGTCCCGGCTTCGACAACCACGACATCTGGATCGACCCCACGAACGGTGATAGCATCATCGTGGCCAACGACGAGGGTGTGTCGATCTCGGTCAACCGCGGTAGCACGTGGCATCGGATCAAGCTGCCGATTGCCCAGCTGTACCGTGTGACCACCGATAGCCGCGTGCCCTACTACGTGTGCGGCAACATGCAGGACGGGCCATCGACCTGCGGGCCGAGTAACTCCAAGTCGAGCGGGTCGTACGTGACCGGCGGTGCGCAGATCCCGCGGGGGCTGTGGTACTCGGTGGGCGGCGGTGAGAGCGGAATGGCTACGCCGGATCCAACGGACCCCTACGTCGTGTGGTCGACGGCCTCTGGTAGGGGTAGCGCCGGGGGCATCGTGATTCGGCATGATTTACGAACAAGGCAGAGCCGCGACGTCGAGGTGTGGCCGGTTGCACCGTTCGGTCACGCAGCGGGTGACCTGGAGTACCGCTTCGTGTGGGATTTTCCGATCGCAATCTCGCCGCACGACCACAACAAGATCTACGTGGGAAGTCAGTTCGTGCACGTCACTACCGATGGCGGTCAGAGCTGGCAGGTGATGAGTCCCGACCTCTCACTCAACACCAAGGA
>JAUVRV010000189.1 GCA_030597435.1 Gemmatimonadales bacterium
CAACTCGGCGTGGAACGATCGGGCGCCGACCAGATTCGGATTGGTTTCGAGACTCCTCTGCGTGAAGTCAAACGCGCCCGGCATCCCGGCATACTTGAAGGTCTTCGCGAGCCCCAGCAGGGCCCTAGGGTGCTCGGGACTGACCTCGAGAATGTCCGTGAATGACTCCTGGGCCAGATCGAACCTGTAGCGCTCGAGGAACAGCTCACCTACGCCGACGCGCGGTTCCACGGCTCCCGGATCTGCCGCAATGGATTCATCGTAAGCTCTGAGCGCATCCTGCGCTAAAGCCCAGTCACTCAGGCTCAGATAGCGAACCGCACCCGCAACAGCCCGGAGTTCTGTCGCCGTGAGGTTTTCATTCTGATTGTAGACATCGATGAAGCGGTCGAATTCACGCCGGGCTGCGCCTAAATCGCCACTCTGGTAGCGCAACACCGCGAGGTTGAAGCGAGCCAGGAGGGAGTCTGATGCCGAACTCGCCGCACGGGTGTACGCGGCCTCTGCACCTGCCCGGTCTCCCCGCAGGTCAAGCACTTCACCCAGGGAGTTGGCCAACTCACTCGAGTTCGGATTCCTCTGTGAAAACCGCTGTGCGGCCTCCTGAGCATCCTCATAGCGACCGACTTCACATAGCGCGGCTACCAGCCCACGCGCGGCTGCTACAGACGCCGGCTGACGACGCACGGCACGAGAGAACATCGAGATCGCATCGTCGTAGTGCCCGGTGCGGAAGGCCGTGAGCGCTGCTTGCGTTTCCTGACCACTGATCGGCAGCGCCAGCGTGAGGATCGCAAGCAACAGGCCCGTGGATCGCACAGGTAGAGACACCGCCGTCACGCTCCACCCTCCCGCTCTCGGATTGTCTGTGACACACGAGCCAGCCCGAGTAGCAATCGCTCCAGCTCGCTGGCATACGCATCCGGCTCCATCTCATCCTTGCGTGCACGTAGGTCCGCGATCGCTTGCTGCAGCTCCCGCTGCTGTTCCTGAAGTGACGCGAGTACCGTGTCGGCCGATACGGCAGCGACAGTCGGTGCTGCTCCCTCCATGACGAATGCCTGAGCTAGCGCACCATCGGTGGTTGCCGGATCTGGTTCGCCGGTCCCCTCACCGTCACCGTTGTCGTCAAGCTGAGCGTGTTCAGTCAGCAGACGGTCTTCGCTCTCGTACGCTCTGCGGACCTCGTGCGTCGCATAGTTGAACGCCTCGAGCATGGAGACACGTTGGTCTTTGTCGACATCAGCCACATCCTGCGCAAACGCCGCTACGAAGTACTGACAGAAAACCGTTTCATTCCGTTCGAAGGGCGACTTGGTAGCAGTGATGATGGTTCGTCTCGGACCTGAGAGGTCCTTGATGAAATCCCCGCTCGCACTCGTCGTGTTGACCAGGACTACCGACTGAGCGGTGAAGCGGTCCAGTACGTTAGCGAAATCCGCGCTGGACATGTCAGGGCCAGGCAGGTTGAATCGTGACTCGTCACCCTGGTAACTGCCATGGCCGATCAACAGGATGAAAACGCCCTCGCCTGGGTCGAGCCTGGCGGCCAGCTCCGTCAGCGTTCGCTCTACATTCTCCTTGGTTGACTTCCCGGAGATCCTCTCCGGATCGAGCGCTTCCCGCTCCGCCAGATAGGTGATGTTCTCATCAGGGATACCAAAGCGTTGCTGCGCAGCATCGATCATGGCCACAGCCCACGTGTGAAACTTCTCGCGATGAGCCTGGTCGCCTCCCAATCCACTCACGACGACGACATGGGTTTGAGCCACAGAGGTCTGGGCCGTTAGTGACAGTGCGAGAACGAGACCAATGACCAGCCTCATACCAGCCCCCGATAGCGGCGGAATCCCCACTCGGTCGCCACCAGACCGACTACAAGAAAGAACACAATCGGCATGTCCCAGAGGTCTTTCTCCTCGTACACGGTTGAACCACTCTCTGTATACCGGACGTCCTCGGGGAGCGTGGCGACAGTCTCCGGCGTGTAGAACCTGCCACCGGTCTCGTCGGCTACACGCCGCAACAACGACGACCGCATCTGCGCGCCGAAGTACTCCTCAACGGGCTCCGCGGCCTGAAAGTAAGTAGTGGTTACCCCAACCGACTCACCATCCCTGTCGGCAGCCACCCTGATCTCATACAGCCCATTCTCTTCGGGTACGAAGTCGACCTGGTATTCGCCATCCTCCTCCACCGTCCACTCCATCGCGAACGCCCGTTCCTCACCAGACGGCATTGTCACGTACGCCGTGACGTCGGCGTCATTCACCTTGAGGAAGGCCGAGTCGGTTACTTCGGTCGTTATTGTGGTTCGCTCTTCGACTCCAACGCGGTCCTTCGGTATCGATGCCATCACCTGGTCCGGCACAGAGCTGATGAGCCAGCGCAGCAGCTGTCGCCAAAAGGTCTCGTGAGTCATGTCCTCCAGTGGAATGTCCGCATGCATCTGCCAGATCCAAGAGTCCTGAACCGGAAACGCAACTACTCGACCCTTCCCAAATCGCTGAAACGCGAGGACGACTGCGTCCTCAATTCCGTCACCTGACCCCGTGAGCAGTGTGCTCGCGCCGGGCTTCACCTCGAAGATGGGGTTTACAGTTGATATGGCGGGCAGTTCGGCCCAGCGTTCGGCGGACGCTGCCGGGCTCGCCGCAATTTGGGTTACCGGATGTGACTGCCCAAAAGGGGTGAGTTCGACGTCGAGTTCGGCGAAGAAGCGAGCGGTGTCATTATCGGTCGGCGCTTGCAGCACAACGGGTAGCACATTGTCGATCGGTGTACCGGCATACCCGCCCTCGGCGAGAGCGTTTCGGCCACCAAGCACGAGCAATCCACCACCACGCTGGCCCACGAACTCGGCGATCATCTGTAATTGGTCGTGAGTGAAGAAGCTGGCCTCGACACTCCCCAGAATCAGGGCGCGATACTGGAACAGCTCCTCACGGGTTGTGGGAAAGCCGCCAGCCAGCTCATCTTGGTGCTCGACGTCATACCGGGCAAACTTGTTCTCCGCCGTGCGCTGCAAGATCACCACTTGGAGGTTATCATCATCCGCCACAGCCCGTCGAAGGAACTTGACCTCGAAGCGTGGTTCGCCCTCGAAGTAGAGGATCTTCTCCCGCCGGTCACGCACCAGCACCAAGACTTCACGCTGATTGTTTTCTTCTACTAGTTCGTCCGGCTCCGGTAGGATGTGAAAGCGGAACAGTCTCGGTCCCGGGTCGGTGACTTCGAAGTGCACCTGGACTGTCGCTATTTCTCCTTCCCGGGGCAGCTCGACGTCCTGTGAGCTGACGATCCGACCGCCGTCTTCCACATTGAGTTGGACGGTCTCTCCGCTGTAGCCCGAATGCGCAATCATCACGTCCACCACTACGGCCGAGCCTTCCAGCACCGCCCGAGGCGCCTCGACCCGTGTGATCTCGATATCCCGATCGAACGTCTCGCGGCCGATGCCAACGGTGTGCACCGGCACACCGCGACTGCGGAGTTGGAGCATTGACTCGGTGAGGGAAGCCCCAGAGTTGTCGGCACCGTCTGTGAACACAACCAATCCGGCCAATGGGACCGTCGAGAGTTCAGCACGCGCTCTGTCCAATGCATGTCCCAGCTTCGTTAGGCTCCCTGTGAAAGACAGCTCATCCGAGCTGGCGATCCTCTCAACGGATTCGGCGAAGCTGAAGAACCGCAACTTGAAACGATCGGAAAGCTGGGTGACCAGGTCACTACCCTCCGGCCCGAATTGCTCGTAGATGAACTCGCTGCGCGCCTGTTCGTCATCCACGATCTGCATACTGCGCGAATCGTCAATGAGGATGCCGAGGTAGTTCTCCTGGGGCACAACGGTGGCCACAATGAGCATCGGGTGCAGCAGGCATAACACCACAACTCCGATTGCCGTTGCTCTCAGGCCCGTGAGGACCGCCGTGTCCAGCTTGCTCAACTTGCCACGAACCCGCAGGTAGCCGACCAGAGGTGGCAGGAGCAGAACGAGTCCGATTCCCAGCAGCAGAAACACCGGCCAGGGAGCGTTGAACACAAAGCGGCCGTTCTCAAATACCACCGGACGGTATTTGAACAGGAACTCGAAGGCGTTCTCAAACAAGGGAGCCATTTAGTGACTCATGCCATATACGATCATGTTCACGCCCAGCTTGTAGGCAAAGTTGGAGTACTTCCACGGGTACCACGGTTGCTCCACCCACTCCCAGGCATCTCCCAGATCGGTGTTCCAGTTGATCACCACCATCAGCCGGTTGTGTTCGTCAAAGATGCCGCGCAGCACCGGATCACAGCGGGTCCAGCATTCCCACGTCCGTCCACCGGCGGCGGCGAGGCTCCGGTTGGGAACCTGCAGGATCTCATCGATCTCGTAGAACGCGCTGAGCAGCGGATGGTCCATGGGGATATCGACTATCCGGTACTCGGGCAACACCTGACTGATCTCGTACTCGAAGTTCTGCCACTGGTCCATGTCCCAGAAATCGTCGATCACAAGGAAGCCACCAGCCAGCAAATAGCTCCTGAGACCCTGGATCTCAGCGGGAGAAAGGGCCATGCGTCCGACTTCGAGAGCGTACAAGAACGGAAACCGGCGCAGGTTAGGGTCATCGAGCCTGACAGGATTCTCGAATTCGTAGGCGTCGATGTTGGTGAGTCTGCGTACGCCAAACAGGAACTGCACATCGGCCTTGGGAAAGTCTACGCTCCAACTAGCGTAGCGCCTCCCGTATCCGCTGTACATTGCCCTGGTGAAGTAGAACTCCCTGCCGCGCTTGCTATCCCGAGCTTCCAGCTGTGTGCCATTCAAGACAGGTTGCTGCCCACCTGCGCTACCGTACTCGGTTGAGAAACCCCATACCGAGGCTCCCATACCGGTTGCCCCAATGAGCAGAAGGATGGCTGGTCGCTGACGCAATTTCATTCAGGTTGTGGTGACGAGTCCTGATCAATACCTGGACCACCGGCATTTGGTTCCCTAGACACCAAGATCTATTCTGCACGCGCGCTTCCCCGTACTGTCTCCTCGAGACTCGCCCAAGGACAGACGCTGCGACGTATGTAATCGAGCAGTTTCGCCGGCAATCCGCGGATCCGCTTTTCGGTCACTGAATCCAGACAATTGCCATCCTCGTCGAACACCTTCTGCACGTTGGCCACGGAACACGGGCCGGGTAACACTATCCCACCGACGTGCGAGCATACGCTGCGCAAGTGCTCCAGGGCCTTAACGGCCCCGATCACACCGCTCGCGACTCCGAGCAGCGCAATCGGCTTGCCACTCAGCTCGGACGGGAATCCGAGATTGTCGATCAACAGCTTGGAGACACTACTATAGCTTCCGTGGTACTCCGGTGTCGCAAAGACCACACCGGCAGCCGCTGCGATCTTTGCCCTGATCGACTTCACCGCCGAAGTTGCACCCGCAGCGCCCGGGAGTGGCAGGTCCATACCCGTCGGCTCAATCACATCGACGTGCACATCCGGGAACTTCCTCAGCTCGTCTAACACCAAACCAACTGCTTTGGTCGTATAGTTCCCAGGCCGAACGCTACCTATCACTACGACAATTCCAATACTGCCTGTTTCAGCCGGCATCGATCCCCCATGTACCCGGTTTCCCGTTTGCCCGGTTCCGCGGCTTCCCGGCTCCCATGCCCAGTTCCCAGCCACGATTCGACCGCCCAACCAACAGCCAGAATCGCTGAATCGCCAACCTGCACTTCGCACTCAGTCAGTTCCTCGACGCCGCCCTGCATCCTTAGTACGTACGAGTTGGAGTGTGCGTTGCGCAGGCGCTCAAGCTATGGCTCGCGCGCGGATCTCGCCAGGTAACTACAGTACGTAATGGCGGGTAATGTTAACTGAGTATCACACCTGGAAGATCGGCGATCGAATCCAACACCAGGTCGGGTTGGATATCCGAGTCGTGGAGTTCGGACTGGCTGTACTTCCCCGTGCGAAGCATTATCCCCTTGCCACCCAAAGCCTGGATGCCGGCC
>JAUVRV010000125.1 GCA_030597435.1 Gemmatimonadales bacterium
CGTGCCGATCGTCTCATATTGGAAGAAGATCGACTTTAACGGTATCGTGCTGGGCGTCCCCGACACACCCGGGCTCCTCATTGCGGTGGCCGTACTGGTGATGGCAGTTGGAATCGCTGGTTCGGTCGGCCCGGCCAGGCGGGGGCTAAAAGTAGAGCCAACGGAGGCGCTGCGGGCTGAGTGAGATGAAAGCGTTCCTGCGCGGTAGTGTTCCTGTCCAACTTGTTGGTGTGACACTGCTATCGATGATCCCCACGTTGCACGCGCAGAATTCGAGCGTAGCACCAGTCCGATAACGCCTTCGAGGGGCATGAAGTACGACAACGGACGACACGAACTCGCGGTTTGACAACAAGATGTAACGAAATGATGTAATACGTGGCCCGCCTCTTAATCAGTAGGTTGACGACTACCACGTTCGCGGCAGTCGTCCGCTCGCGTCACCTCGATGGCTTACGCGATCTCGGTTCCGCTCCGCGTCGGGGTTCGAGTGGCTCCTTTGTTCACAAGTGCCAGATCCTACAATCACGCACCGGCAACTTCTCTACCACCGGACCAGTTCCCCGGGTGCGCGCTTCGCGGGCACGCATTCCCGGCGTCGACGATCCCTACATCCTGTCGCTGCACGATTCGGGCGAGGCAGCTGGGCCCCCATACTACGTGATACCGTATGTGAAGGGTGAGTCGTTGCGCCTCTCTGCCTCTCTCATTGTGAAAATCTTCACAAGCAAAAGTCGTAGCTATTCATACGCCGAGCGACTATAGTTCTCGCGCTACGGATCACTAGAGCGTCCAAGGAGCCAACAATGAGAATGCATCTTCACGCAGCCGCTGCATCGTCGCTGGTACTCATCGCGACGACCGCGATACCCGCTGCCAGTCAGGACCTCACCCGCATGGAAGGCCTCGGCAGCCTAACGTTTCCCAACTCGGGAGCACCCGCTGCCCAGAATGACTTCATGCGCGGTGTGCTGCTGCTTCACAGTTTCGAGTACGATCACGCGGCCGAGGCGTTCCGGAAGGCCCAGGAGATCGATCCGGACTTCGCGATGGCGTATTGGGGCGAGACGATGACGTACACGCACCCACTGTGGAACCAAAAGGACACGGACGCGGCGTTGGCAGCACTGGCCCGGTACGCGCCTACCAAAGAGGAGCGTGCGGCTAAGGCACCCACAGAACGAGAGCGGCGATACCTTTCGGCGGTGGACGTCTTGTACGGCCAGGGAGCGAAGGCCGCGCTGGACACGCTTTACTCGATCGAGATGGGGAAACTGACTGCGGCGTATCCGGACGACTTCGAGGCCAAGGCGTTCTACTCATTGTCCCTCATGGGATTGAGCCAGGGTAATCGAAACGTGCCGACCTACGTGGAGGCAGGAGCAATGGCGTTGGCCCTGTTCCAGACGAACAGCGACCATCCCGGCGCCGCCCACTACACGATCCACGCCTTCGACGATCCGACGCACGCCATCCTGGCCATGCCTGCGGCGCAGGCGTACGGGCCTATGGCTCCCGACGCAGCGCACGCACAGCACATGACCACGCACATCTTCCTCGCCAGGGGCATGTGGGACGATGTGGTGGCAGCGAACATCCGTGCCGACGCTGTCACGGACCGCAACTTGGCGGCTCGAGATCTGCCACCGACCTCTTGCGGTCACTACAACGAGTGGCTCATGTACGGCTATCAACAGCAGGGGCGCTACGGCGACGCCGAGACGTTGCTCATGAACTGTTTCGCACAGGCACGCGACGAGCGACTCCCCGCTTCAAGGCGGCAGGCAGCCGAACGGTCTTACGCCTACATGCGCAGCTTGAACCTGGCGGATACGCGGGCTTGGGACGGCACACCGGCCACCTCGGAGATCGACGTCAGCGACTCGCCCACGGTGGTGCAGCTAATGCAGGCGTGGGGCAGCGGCGTCACCGCACTGCAGCGCGGAGATCGGTCGAACGCAGAGAAATACTACACCTTCATAAAGGAAACGGGCAGGAACGTCGAAGCCGAGTGGGAGAGTCCGTACGTGCCAGTGTGGCAGGGCACGCTGAACGCGTTACTATTGGCCGAGGCCGGGGATGCCGAGGCTGCCCTGCTCGCCGCCAAAGGCGCTGCCGATTACGAAGCGTCGCTGCCTGTGGACTTCGGCCCGCCGATCGCGTTCAAGCCGGCTCGTGAGTTGGAGGGCGAGATACTTCTCTCCCAGGGTCATGTCGAGGACGCTCTAATGGCGTTCGAGATGGCGCTGGCCCGGACACCCAACCGGATTTTGAGCCTGGCGGGTTATGCCGCGGCTGCCGCCGCCGCTGGCCGAGAAGCCGACGCCGCAACCGCGTACCGCGAACTCGCGGAGCTTCTCACCGGTGCCGACGTCGAAATGCCGGAAGCCCGCCAGGCCAAAACGTTTATCGCGAGCCGATCCAAGCGTACCGGGGGGTAGTTGCTGGTTGTATGAGCGCTCACCTGACCAGTTGACTGCGGCACTGGAAGGTCGCTACAAGCCTTCCCACCGAACTGCCAACCTCCGAGGACTCGGCCGCCAGGCGGTTGATGTTCAATCGCGTCGAGGCACTCGCCGATGGAGGCGTCAATATCGAAGGCTGTGAGATGCGCCAAGAGGCGCGCTTCGCAGGCGCACATCCCCAAGACACTGGTCTCCTCAAAGGTTACCGTCTCCGTGCACCTCCGCGTCGAGCCCTCACCGATGGTCCCTGCTGTCGTGCCAATTCCGGGCGCTCCCATGGCTGCATCGGTTCGATGGCGGGCTCGAAACCAGGTACTGTCTCGCGCGGAAAACTGGTGCCAATCAGCTTTTCGACGTCGGTCATCAGCAGCCACTCGTCGGGTGACATCAGCGTCAGCGCTACCCCGTTCGCACCGGCACGTGCGGTCCGGCCGACCCGGTGTATGTACACCTCGGGATCTGCGGGCACGTCGTAATTCACGACCATGACGATGTTGTCGACGTCGATACCGCGTGCGGCAACATCCGTCGCAATCAGGATCGGGGCCTTGCCCTCCTTGAAATGATTGAGCGCCTTGTCCCGCAACTGCTGGGTCTTGCCACCGTGCATGGCGGCCACGCGAGTACCTTCGGTCCGGAGCTGACGGGCCAGCCGGTCCGCTCCGTGCTTGGTCCGCGTGAAAACGAGGGTGCGGCCTCCATCGGGCAACTCCTGTAACAAGCGGGAAAGCGCCCGCCACTTCTCGGGTTTGTCAACCGCTACCAGAACGTGCTGGACACCATCCGCCGTGGCAGTACGCCTGCCAATCTTTACCTCTGCGGGTCTATTCAATGCCCGTCGTGCTAGACGATCGACGTCACCCGAGATCGTGGCCGAAAACAGCATCGTCTGACGGACGGCTGGTAGTGTGTCGAGGATCCGGTTCACGTCGGGCGCGAATCCCATATCGAGCATCCGATCTGCCTCGTCGAGCACTAGCACCTCGAGGTTGGAGCTGTCGACATGCCCACGCTGAATGTGGTCAAGCAGGCGTCCGGGAGTGGCAACAACGATGTCCACCCCTGCTCTGAGTGCGCGGGTCTGCGGCCCCAACGCAACACCGCCGTACACGGCGGCGGCCTTTGTCTTACAGTGGCGTCCGTAGTCTTTCGCGCAGAGCAGTACCTGCTCGGCCAATTCGCGCGTGGGTACCAGGATCAGGGCGCGGAGCGAACCCCGGGGCTTTTCCCTAATGCGCTGGAGTATGGGCAGCAGAAACGCCGCGGTCTTGCCGGTGCCGGTCTGGGCAGAACCGACCACATCGCGGCCCGCTAGACCTAGAGGGATTGCTTCTTGCTGCACCGGGGTGGGCTCGCTATATCCTTGCTCCGCGACTGCCCGTAGCAGTTCCGGCGCGAGCCCGAGTGATTCGAATGATACGTCGGTCAAAGACGACCTCCTCAAATGTACGCAAACACCCGCACGCGGTGACACCACGTCACCGGAACGCTGTGCTGCACTTGGCTGTCTGAACCTGAGGAGTGAATCGACGTTACTGATGAGTGTCGGTGCCCAATCCTAAGCGGGGACCGTTCAACAGAAGTGGAATGATACCAGCTTGCGGTTCGTGTTACAGAGAGTAAAGCTAATCAGGGCCATATGATAGCGCTAGTGGGGTGGCTTCTGGTGCGACGAACACACTCATATTAGTTTGCATGAGCCAATAACTGCGAAAGGGGCGGGGCGTATGGGGAGACCTGGTCCAGCCACACAAGCGAAACGTGCGCGCGAGCGGGCCAAGCAAGAGAAGCGCAAGGCCAAGGAGGAGCGTCGCGCACTGAGGAAAGAACTGAAAGTTCAGAAAGCACAGCAGATAGGCGACTCTGACGAGGACCCAGATATCGCTGGGATAGTCCCAGGCCCTCAGGAACTCCTCGAATACTGAAGCAGGACGTGATGGAATCGGCCGGTGCGGCGGTGGAACGGTACGAACGTCAGCCCGCTCGGTCCCGGGCTGATCCGATCTAAGGCGTTAGCCCGACCGCTCGCGGCGCGACAACTAGCTGCTGACACAGCGAATCCTTGGTCATGTGCCGGAAGTGCAGCATTCCCTTAGAATACCGTATCTCACCGCTCTCGGATCTGAACCTGGTGTGCATCCCACCCTGGACTCGTCCGCCGCGGCCCATCCGTGTCCGGTACCCCACGTACCACTTCTCTTTTTCATGCACGAGCAATCGCTCGGCGTCACAGAAGAGTTCCTTGACCCGAACTGAAGTGAGCGGCACTTGATCTGCGTCTTCGTCCACGTCGGTGACTAGCACGAAATCGCCGCATGTGAACGTTACCCCCTTCAGTTTGCCTCTCTTCCGCTGCTCGCCGACCGACCACTCGTGGCCGAATCGATCTTGATACTTCAGCCGTCGACCTTGGTGACGTTTTCGGCGGCGGGGCCCTTGTCGCCCTGTACGACGTCGAACTCTACCCGCTCACCTTCGTTGAGGGTCTTGAACCCACTTCCTTGGATGGCCGAATGATGGACAAAGCAATCCTTCTCACCATCGTCACGGGTGATGAAGCCAAAACCCTTGCTGGGGTTGAACCACTTCACCGTTCCTTGGATCGGCATGTACCCACTCCTTATGTTCTGTTGATGTTCGTCGGAGTGCGGTCTTGCCCGGACTCACCGATCGATCATCAGGCTTCGCGGTATGACCCCCGCGCTGGGCTACGACACCTCAGTATTGAGGCTGGCCAAAAAAACGGGGGGCCTGCGCGTTTGCCAGGTCCCCGTTGGATGCTCGCTGGTAACTCGACGTCACTACAAGCGCTGTGTCACGTGACGCCCAAAGAAGATAACCTGATGGTACGCCTGCTGGGTAGTGGCCGCAATTGACCGCCATCTGCGACCTGGTATCTGACAGGCTCGTCACTCGCCGATTGCGGTGATAACGACCCTGCGTTGACCACCCCTATCGCGGTGTTCACACAGATAGATGCCCTGCCAGGTTCCCAGATTCAGTCTGCCTGAAGTGATTGGTACCACAACAGAACTGCCCAGTATCGACGATTTGATGTGGGCCGGCATGTCATCCGGGCCCTCGAAGGTGTGTCTGTAGTAGGATGCGTTTTCAGGCACCATTTCATTGAAATGAGATTCGAAGTCTGCGCGGACTGTGGGATCGGCGTTCTCGTTGAGAGAAAGGCTCGCCGAGGTATGTTTGACGAAGATCTGGGCCAATCCCACTTTGATGTTCCTGATCTCGGGGAATTCGCTCTCGATGACCTCGGTCACCAGATGAAAGCCTCGGGGGAAAGCCGGGAGTCTGATTTCTCGTTGGTGGAGTTTCATAGCCAGGGCAGTAGTGGGTTGAATATGGAACCTGAATGTGGCCTGCGGGCACCGATCCCGACACCCCTCGGCATCGCGGACTGAACATCGCCCCCAGCCGAGACGGGCAGCTCAACACCGACAGCGACAGCCAAACCAATTATGATGATTGTATGACCGAACGGCTCTATCACACTGACTCAACCCTGCGCGAGTTCACCGCTCGTGTTGTTGCCCAGCAGGAGAGCGAGCGCGGGCCGGCGGTGCGGCTCGACCGCACCGCCTTTTACCCAACCTCGGGTGGGCAGCCGCACGACACCGGCATGCTCAACGACATTGCGGTGCTGGACGTGTGGGAGGACGGCAGCGGAGACGTGTGGCATTTGCTCGACCGGCTCCCGCAGGGCGACGAGGTGCGCGGTGAGATCGACTGGGAACGCCGCTTCGATCATATGCAGCAGCACAGTGGACAACACCTACTGTCGGGTGCATGCGTGCGCGTTCTCAACGCCCCGACGATCAGTTTCCATCTGGGTGCGGACGAGAGCCATATCGACCTTGCCGTCCCGGAGGTGAGTTGGGCGGAAGCCTTCCGGGTCGAGGCGGATGTGAACAGGGTGGTTTGGGAGCACCACCCGGTCGAGGTCCACGTCCTTGATCAAGCGGAGCTTCACAAGGTCCCGCTGCGAAGGCCACCGCAAGTGACCGGGAAGGTAAGGGTCATCTGGATGCGTGACTGCGATGCAGCGGCGTGTGGCGGAACCCATGTTTGCGAGACGGCCGCGGTCGGCCTGATCAAGATCACGCGAATAGAGCACTACAAGGGCGGTGTGCGCGTGGGCTTTCTGTGTGGCACCAGGGCCTTGGAGGACTACCAACGCGTCCTCCGCGGATTGCAGGAGGTTAGCGCCGGTCTGTCCGTACACCAGAGCCAATTGGGCAAGGCAGTCGGGCGGCTGCAGGAGGAGCAAAGGCAAGCGCGCCGTGAGCTGAAAGCCATCCAAACCCAACTCGTGGCATTCGAGGCGGAGCGACTATGGGCCGAGACCCCGGAGGCCAGTGGGGTGCGGCAGGTGATCACGTTCTTGGAGGGTCATACCTTCGAGCAGGCCCTGGCAATAGCGTCGCAACAGAGCACCCATCCGGGCACGCTGGCGTTTCTGGCTGTGAGTGAGGCCAAGGGGACACGATTGGTCTGTCAACGGAGTGACGACCTGCACGAAGTCGATGCGGTGTCAATCATACGGCGCGCGGCCGAGGCGCTTGGAGGCCGTGGAGGTGGCAGGCCGGACCTGGCGCAGGGTGGGGGCGGGGCGCAGCCACAAGAGGCGATATTGCAAGCGTTGAGGCTAGGAGCCTCGGGCGAATAACGGACTCTCAAAGGTACTTGCTTCTGGAACTCCCACCCCACCTGAGGTGTTCTCACATGGCTAGCAGGGTATCGCGTTCCCAGATGGAGCAGCCATGTCGATCCGACCGATCAAGCAGATAGTCCAGGCGAAACCCACTATTGAG
>JAUVRV010000294.1 GCA_030597435.1 Gemmatimonadales bacterium
CCTACCCGACGGCATGACGCTGCTCTCGTCGTACCACCCTAGCCGACAGAGCACGGATACTGGTCAGTTGACGCGGCGAGTGTGGTGTGCGGTTTTCTGGCGAGCTCGCAAGTTGATCGGCCGGTCGTCCGCCTCGTTGGCATGTTGCGCCCGCCACGAACGCAGGGATAAGTCGGCCGCCGAGACCGGCGGGTCACCGCGACCGTCGGGAAAAAACCGCCGGGATATCGGGAAACCGGGGTACCGGACAACCGGGGACGCCATGAAGAAACTCTTACTGGTAACATTCCTGACCACGATCACCGTGCCGCTTTCAGCACAAGACCTCCCCGCGCCCTTCAGTTGGCGCAATATCGGACCGGCTACGATGATGGGACGCATTTCCTGCATCGATGCCTGGAACGAGGATTACAAGACCGTACTCATTGGGGCCGCGTCTGGAGGCGTGTTCAAGTCTACCAATGGTGGCATCACGTTCACAGCGATCTTCGACGACTACGGTAGTCAGTCGATGGGTGACGTGGCTTTCTTCCAAGGCGACCCCAACATCATTTGGGTCGGGACCGGAGAGGCCACCAATCGCAATTCGGTTGGTTGGGGTGATGGCATCTACAAATCGACCGACGGTGGCAAAACGTTCACCAATATGGGACTAAGCGAGACCCACCAGATCTCCGAGATCGCCACGCACCCTACAGACCCCGACATTGTGTACGTTGCGGCACTGGGTCATTTGTGGGGCTACTCGGGAACACGCGGCCTCTACAAGACGACCGACGGTGGCGAAACCTGGGAAAAACTGACCAACGGCCTGCCCGATGACGGCAAAACCGGGGCAACGGTAGTGACGATTCACCCAGAAAACCCCGACATCGTCTTTGTCGGCATGTATGAGCGCCTGCGCACTCCGGCGAACATGTTGAGTGGTGGCCCCAACGGCGGGATCTTCAAGTCCACCGATGCTGGAAGCTCATGGCGCAAACTCACGCAGGGATTGCCCCCGGGTGAGACCGGTCAGATCGATCTCAGCATCTACCGTGCGAACCCCGATCTCATCTGGGCCTACGTCGAAGCCTCCGACGAGCTGCCCGACGACCTGAGCATTCCTGGCCCCGGTGCCTACCTCTCCCGCGACGGCGGCGAGACGTGGACCTACAAGCTGCGTCACAATTCGCGTCCGTACTATCACGGCAGGATCAGAGTCAACCCGACCGATGAAAACTTGGTCTACATAGTGTCGCGTGCGTTCTACCACTCAACCGACGGCGGCGAGACCTTCAAGCCTGGTGCTCCCTGGCGTGGTGGCGGTGGCGACGACCACGACCTGTGGATAGACCCAGCCAACAAGAAGGTGCTCTACATGGCAACTGATCAGGGCGCGTATCTCACGGTGGACGGCGGACGCTCGCTGCTGGCGTTCAACAACATGGCGATCGGTCAGTACTACGCCATCGGTGTGGACATGCGCGACCCCTATTGGGTTTATGGAGGCCTGCAGGACAACGGCGGGTGGGGACTGCCGTCCAATAGTCGCGACTATGCCGGCATACTGAACGATCACGTAACCGTCACCAACGGTGGTGATGGATTCCACATGCAGGTGGACCCGACCGATTGGCGCACGCTATACGCCGCGACTCACGTGGGCTACTTCGGTCGCCAGAACATGGAAACCCGGGAGCATGTGTTCATTACACCAACACCACAGACCACAGCCAACTTCTACGACTTCTACGATCCCAACTTCGACGACGACCAGACCAACTACTCCATAAACCCACAGGAGCGTTGGCTCTGGGGAGACATCCCCAATCGGACCATAAATGGGAGTATTCTGCCGCCTCAGTTCCGCTGGAATTGGAATTCGCCCCTGGTGCTTTCACCCAACAACCCACGAACTATTTACGTTGGCTCGAGTTACTTGTTCAAATCGATTGATCGGGGTGACACATGGCGAATAGTCAGTCCGGATCTAACCAGGAATGACCCAGATACCAGGAACTCCACCCACAGCGGTGGTCTCACCAAGGATGCTACCGGAGCGGAGAACTACAACACCATCTACACGATTGATGAATCCCCGGTTAACGGCGGCGTAGTATGGGTGGGTACTGACGACGGCCTGGTACAGGTCACCCGTGACGGCGGTGCGACATGGAACAATGTCACCGGGAACATCCCCGGCATTGCAGATGACCTGTGGGTCAGTCGGGTCGAGGCATCGAACTTCGATGCGGCAACAGCATACGTATCATTCGACGGTCATTGGGTAGACGATACCGCTCCCTATCTCTTCAAGACGACTGACTATGGCGCGTCATGGACCGACGCGTCGGGCGACCTTCCACGCGAGACTCCCGGATCGAGCATCCATACTGTCGTGGAGGATCCCCGCAATCCCAACCTCTTGTTCGTAGGAACCGAGTTTGGCGTCTATGTGACTCTGGACGGCGGTAGCAGCTGGAATCGGTTCATGAATGATTTGCCACCGGTCGCCGTGCATGACTTGGTGATACACCCGCGCGACTTCGATCTCGTCGCTGGCACTCACGGCCGGAGCATCTGGATCGCCGACGATATTACACCGTTGCAGCAGCTCAGCGATGCGGTACTAGGCTCCGACATCCACCTATTCGAAAACCGGGTGGGCACCAAGTGGCTCAACTTCTCCAAGGGACGGATCCAGAACTACTTCAAGTTCCGCGGTGACAACCCACCTCGTGGTGCGCCCATCAACTTCTATCTACGATCGGAACCGCATGATTCCGTCAGGATCGAGATCGAGGATCCCATTACTGGTCGTGCCCGCACTCTGTACACACCCGGGCACGCCGGCATCAACCGAGTCCGCTGGAACATGGAGTTTCTCCCCAACGAGCATGAAGTCGAGCAACACCGCACCTTCCTGGCACAGGTTCACGAGACGATCACTCGGGCGATACAGGACACCAGGCGTACAGACCTCTTGGAACAGATGCAAAAGGACCTGCTCGCCGTGCAGCGTTTTCCCAACCTCTACAACAACGCGGACTATACTGACAGGGACGATTCCCGTAGGCTGCTGCTCGACCATCTCGGGCATATCTCAACTCGGTTGGGCGAAGCGCAATCGGTTCGCCAGCTGTACTCGATCAGAGAACAGCTCCTGGCCTTCAGCCAGATCGTTGGCGATTTGGCCTTCTTCAACTTCTATGGCGAAGAGCTGACCACAATCGACGCTCCGGCCGGGCATTATCGAGTGACTCTCACGGTCGACGGCCGGAGCTACACCGGAACGGTGTCGGTGAGGGAGGATCCCATCAAACAACGTTCAGGCTCATCGGGCCTTCGCGAACCTCCCCTCCCGTGGTAATTTCATCGTAGTCAACCAGCGACAAGGAAGCGCCTTGATCTCCGGAACCATTTTCGACATAAAGCGCTTCGCGATTCACGATGGCCCCGGAGTGCGCACTACCGTCTTCTTCAAGGGATGCCCTCTGAACTGCTGGGCTTGTCACAACCCCGAAGGCCAGCAGGTCGGTTCTGACCTATTGATACGTGACGAGCGCTGCAGCTTGTGTGGTGATTGCCTAGACATGTGTCCGCGAGACGCTATCAGCCAGAACGGTAACGGCATCCAGATCGACCGATTACGGTGCGACCTATGCGGTGCATGTGCCGACGCGTGCCTCCGTGGCGCGCTCGAGATCGCTGGGAAGTCCGTCGCTGTCGACGATGTCGTAAGACAGATCGAGCGGGACATAGTGTACTACGATGAGTCCGGTGGTGGAGTGACTTTTTCCGGTGGAGAGCCACTGGCTCAGCCCGACTTCCTATTGGCGCTCCTGACCGAATGCAAGCAACGGGACATCTCTACCGTTGTTGACACGTCGGGATACGCACCGCTAACGGTCGTTCGTTCTATCGTGGACCTGGTTGACCTCTTCCTCTACGATCTCAAACTCGCCGATAGCAACAGGCACGAGGAGTTCACTGGCGTGCCCAATGGCACCATACTCGAAAACGTCAGCTGGCTATCCGAGCATGGCTCGAGAGTGACCGTGAGGCTGCCACTCATACCGGATGTCAACGACGACGAGGAGAACCTGAGGGCGTTGGGAGGCTTCTTGTCGTCGCTCTCACGGCCTCATCCGATCGACATCCTGCCCTATCACCGAACCGGGGTCGACAAATACGCCCGATTGGGTCGTGGTTACCACCTTTCGACAAAGCAACCGCCGAGTGAAGCAAGAGTTGCGACAGCTGCACAACTCTTAGAGCAAGCTGGATTAAACGTGACAGTACGAGGCGAACCGTATGTCCTTGAGCAATAGGGTACGTCGGCTGCGGGCACAGAGCCTGGAAGCGCCCGCAACACTATCCGCAGAGCGGGCGCAACTCATGACAGAGTTCTACCAACAGGAGATCGGGACTGTCTCAACACCTGTCCGCCGCGCACTGGCGTTCCAGTACCTGATGGAGAAGAAGGAGATCTTCATCGGAGACGGCGAGTTGATCGTTGGGGAACGCGGACCGGCCCCCAAGGCCACACCCACGTTCCCTGAAATCTGCTGCCACTCGCTCG
>JAUVRV010000194.1 GCA_030597435.1 Gemmatimonadales bacterium
AGTGTGGTCATGACGGTATGAAGCCGGCGAGCGCCGATGTTCTCCATCCTTTCATTCATGAGCATCGCAATGCGTGCTATCTCGCTGACACCCTCCTCCGTAAACTCGAGATTGGCGCCTTCGGACGCACAAAGCGCCTGATATTGCTTGACCAACGAGTTCTCAGGCTCCGTCATGATGCGAACGAAATCATCGGCAGAGAGCGAAGACAACTCAACGCGAATCGGGAACCTTCCCTGCAACTCCGGAATCAGGTCAGACGGTTTGGCGACGTGGAAAGCGCCGGCAGCAATGAACAGAATATGATCGCTGCGCACATATCCGTATCTGGTTTGTACGGTCGATCCTTCCACGATAGGTAGCAGATCGCGCTGAACGCCCTCGCGTGATACATCCGGTCCAGTCTGACTCCGCTCGCCTGTTATCTTGTCCAGCTCATCAATGAACACGATGCCGTGGTTCTCGACCCGATCGAGCGCTTCGTTGATCACGTCGTCCATGTCTACCAGTTTCTTGAGTTCCTCATCGAGCAGGATCCGTCGTGCCCCCGCCACCTTGACCGTTCGTTTCTTGGAACGTTTGGGCAGAAAATCCTGCAACATCTCCCCGATGTTCATGTCCGGCACATCCATCCCGGGCTGCGGTTGCATGAACTCGAGGATTGGAAAGCCCTGTTGGGTTACTTCGATCTCGATCTCGCGGTCCTCGAGTTTACCGTCCTTCAGGAGCTGTCGCAGCTTCTCCTGGGTGCGCTTGTGACGCTCCGCCTTCACTTCATCGGTCGCGTCACCGCCGTCCTGCGGAGTCACCTCACCGTGGGAGGAGACAACGAAGAGCGGACGTGCCTCTTCTGCCCCTCCTGCCCCCAGGGGAGGGGGGGCAGAAGGAGCAGAGGGGGTAGGAGACGGCTTGGGAAATAGCAGCTCCACCAAGCGATCTTCAACCTTCTGTTCCGCCTGGGGGAATACGTCTTCTTCACGCTCGCCACGCACCAAGTTGATGGAGGAGTCCACGAGGTCCCGGATCATCGACTCCACATCTCTGCCGACGTACCCGACCTCGGTGAACTTCGACGCCTCCACCTTGAGGAACGGGGCCCCTGACAATCGCGCCAACCGTCGGGCGATCTCGGTCTTCCCGACCCCAGTAGGGCCAATCATGATAATGTTGTTCGGAAGGATCTCGTCTCGGATATCCTCCGGCGCCTGCTGCCGACGCCAGCGGTTGCGTATGGCAATCGCTACGGACTTCTTTGCGTCGCGCTGCCCCACAATGTAGCGATCCAATTCAGCCACTATTTGTCGCGGCGCCAGCTCTTCGAGCCACGGCAGAGCTTCGGGACCACTATCTAGCGATTCCAGCTTCTTATCCATCAATTCCTGCTCAGTTGTCATTTCCTGGTTTCCACCGATTCAAAGACGCCCGATTTACTTCAATTCGAGTATGCTGATGTTGCTATTGGTATAGACGCAGATGTCTGCCGCTATCTCCAAGCTCTGCCGCACGATTTCCGTGGCGGACAGGTCGGAGTGCGATGCTAGGGCCCTGGCTGCTGCCAGTGCGTAATTGCCACCGCTACCTATGGCGACCATGCCATCATCAGGCTCGATCAGTTCACCACTGCCACTCACGACAAACGAATGTTCTCTGTTCGCGACCGACAGCAGTGCCTCGAGCCGCCGCAGCACGCGGTCGCTGCGCCAATCTTTGGCCAACTCCACCACTGCACGTGACAGATTGCCCGGATAACGCTCGAGCTTTTCCTCAAATTTCTCGAACAGTGTAAAGGCATCGGCCGCAGCACCGGCGAAGCCGGCAAGTACGCGGCCCTTTGCCAACTCGCGTACCTTGTTGGCGTGGGCTTTCATGACAGTCTCACCGACGGTGACCTGTCCGTCGCCGCCCATGGCGACAGTCCCGCCCTTGCGAACACTCAATATGGTCGTCGCATGGAATCGAAGCTGTTCCATCAAATCTCCTCAAGCCCTAGGGTGTGCTTGGTCGTACACTTTCTTCAACCTAGCAACACTGGTATGAGTATACACTTGAGTCGTGCTCAGTGACGCGTGTCCCAGCAGTTCCTGTACGGCTCTGAGGTCAGCACCAGAATCCAACATGTGGGTGGCAAAACTGTGGCGCAGGCTGTGCACCTTGAATCCAGAGCTTTCATCCAGGCTGTGAAGCAACTGTCGAACGATATATTGCACGCCGCGGGGGGAAAGACGTTGCCCCTTGGTCGACAGAAAAACGGCTCTGCGATCACCGCGTCCACGAGCAGGCTTGGCCAGTAGTTCTTCTCGCTCTTCGTAGTACTGCCTCAGCGCTCTGCCTGCGTATCCACCAATGGGCATTATGCGCTCCTTCCTACCCTTTCCCCTCACTTTCACCACGTCCGATACGATATCAACATGCGATAGGTCTAGACCGGTTAGTTCGGAGAGCCTCATGCCGGTAGAGTAAAAAAGCTCCAGCATCGCTAGATCCCGCGTCGACTTGAATCCACCCTGGGCCGCAAGCGTTTCGGCGTACTCAAACATGAGGTCGATCTGCGTGCGGTCCATGACGGCAGGCAGTCTGCGCTCGGTTTTGGGCAACCGTACCGTAGCCGCGGGGTTTTCTGCCACACCGTGGCGCAAGTTGAGCCAGCGGTACAGCGCCCTCAAAGCTGATACTGCGCGCGCAACAGATCGCTTCGCAAGACCCCGCCTGCGTAGCTCACCCATGTAGCTACGAATGGCGAGGCGATCGATAGAACCCCACTCCCAGTTCGAGGAACCGCCGAAGTACTCGTTGCAGAACTCTTCGAACGAGGTCAGGTCCCTCCGGTACGCTCGCACCGTGTTGGGCGAGTCCTGCCTTTCCTTGGCGAGGTACGTCAGGAACTCACTGATTTCCTGCCGCGTCGATGATATCATGCCGGTATCACAATAGCCTGCTCACCGAATGTCCGCATGCCCGCGAGCGCCCGTTCGGCCAGGAGTTCCCTTCTGCGCCTCTTGTCCCGCTCGCGCCTTTCCAACGGAGGCAGTAGCCCGAAATTGGCGTTCATCGGCTGGAAATGTTTGGGGTCAGCCTCATGAACGTACCGCATCAACGCTCCCAACATCGTTTCGGGAGGAGGCAGTATCGGATCGCTACCACCGAGCATTCGTGCCAGGTTCATCCCGGCTAGCAGACCTGTTGCTAGCGACTCGGTGTAACCTTCAACACCCACCAACTGGCCTGCAAAGAGTAGCATGCGATCGTCCTTGACCGAGAGATGCGCCGTCAGAGACGCCGGTGAGTTGAGGTATGTGTTGCGGTGAAGGCTGCCGAAGCGAAGAAACTCGGCGTCTTCCAGACCGGGGATCAATCGAAGCACCCGTCTCTGATCGTGGATTTTGAGTCGTGTCTGGAATCCAACCAGATTCCACATCTGGCCCGCCCGGTCTTCTTGCCGCAGCTGCACTACAGCGAATGACGCCTTGCCCGTTCTCGGATCTCTCAGGCCGACAGGTTTTAGTGGTCCGAAACGCGGAGTGTCACGACCGCGGTGTGCCATCTCTTCTATTGGCAGACAGCCTTCGAAGTAGGGAACCTCATCAAACTCATGAGCTACATGTTGATCGGCATCCAACAGCGCATCGATCAGGGCCGTGTATTGCCCCTCGTCGAGCGGTGAATTCACGTAGTCCGTCCCATCGCCCTTGCCATAGCGCGACATCCGGTAGAGCGACTCCCAATTGAGCGATTCGCCGCTCACGATAGGCGCAATCGAGTCGTAGAAAGTGAGGGCATCTTGGCCGAGTCGTCTCCGGACCACCCCTGCCAGTGTGTCCGATGTAAGTGGCCCAGTCGCTACGATCGCCGGTGAAGGGAGGGAGTCAATCTCACACCGCTCAACTGTGATCCTCGGGTGCTGGGAGATACGTTCCGTGACGGCGCCACTGAACTCGTCTCGGTCGACAGCCAACGCAGCGCCACCGGGAACACGAGTCTCCTGTGCGATCTGCATGAGTAGACTTCCCAGCAATCCAAGCTCGGCCTTCAGGAGACCATGTGCGTTGGTGACCTCAGTCGATTTGAAGGTGTTGCTGCAGACCATCTCGGCGAGCCGGTCCGTCTTGTGCGCCGGCGTTGCAGTTTCGGGCCGCATTTCGAAGAGGGTGACGGTCACGCCGCGTTCGGCGAGAGCCCAGGCTGCCTCGCAGCCAGCGAGACCGCCACCTACCACTACTGCCTTCACTTGGATGCGGCCGCGCCGGCCTCCTCCGGTGTGAATTCGTGCTCACACTTGAGACAACGGAAGTAGTCGCCCCTCGTCTTGGTCGACCGCGTTTCTGCGCCGACGTTGGAGCAAGAGGGACAAGTCTGGGCCACGGGCCGGTACCACGTCGAAAAGTCACAGTCTGGATAGTTGGCGCAGCCGAAGAACGACCGCCCGCGACGTGTACGCCGCTCGGCCAAGTCGCCTGTCTCGCACCTGGGACAATCAACGCCAAGCGGTACAGGACGGGTGTGTTTACACTTGGGGTAAGTGGTGCACGCCAGAAACCCTCCGTAGCGACCAGTCTTCACCACCATGGGAGCCCCACACTCACGACAGACTTCGTCGGTCGGTCGGTCCGGCACCTTGTCCTGCTTCAAGGGTCGCGTATGGCGGCAGTCCGGATAGTTGGTGCAGGCAATGAATGGACCGAACCTGCCGCTCTTCACCGTGAGCTTGCCGCCACAGTCCGGACATGGCTCTTTCTCGATCGCGTCGACATCGAATGCGTCGCGGATCATCGACGCCGTGTCCGCTTTCTCCAGCGCCTCAGCGAAGGGACCGTAGAAGTTTTCCAAGACCTTGCGCCAATCCAGCTCCCCGTCTTCTACCTTGTCGAGTTCGTTCTCCATCTCCGATGTGAACTCGACATTGAAGATGTCCGGGAATCTACTCACGAGCACTCGCTTAACGGTCTCCCCGAGTTCGGTGGGCTGGAACCGCTTGGCATCCATGCGCACATAGTCTCGATCCCTCAGGGTGGAGACGATGCTACTGTACGTGCTGGGACGTCCTATCCCCAGCGTCTCTAGTTCCTTGACCAGGCTGGCCTCACTGAAACGTGGCGGCGGTTCGGTGAAGTGCTGCTTGCCGAGGATCTCCAGCACGGCGGCCCGATCACCGTGCTTCAGGGCCGGTACCGGTGACAGCTCCTCGAACGTCCGCTCCTCCTCCACCTCTTTGGCTTCGACATAGAGAACGTGGAAGCCGTCGAACACGATGATCGATCCGGTGGCCCTGAAGAGGTAGTCATCTACTTGGAAATCCAGCGTGGTCGTATCGTAGACCGCTGGTGTCATCTGCGAAGCAACGAACCGATTCCAGATGAGCTGGTACAGACGTTTCTGGTCGCTCGTCAGGTATTTCTTCACTTGATCGGGCGTGCGCGTGACATCGGTGGGACGAACCGCTTCATGCGCATCCTGAGCGCGCGCCGATTTCTTGGTCTTGTATGCGTTTGGCTTGGCCGGCAGATAGCGGTCACCGTACTTCGATTGGATGTACGAACGGACTTCATCGATTGCGCTAGCTGCCACCCGGGTCGAATCGGTTCTCATGTACGTGATCAGACCGACCGCCCCCTCGCTCCCCAGTTCCACACCCTCGTACAGTTGCTGCGCGCAGCTCATGGTGCGACGCGCCGAGAATCCCAGACGCTTGGCGGCCTCCTGTTGCAGCGTGCTGGTGATGAAGGGCGGCGACGGACGCTTGCGCCGTTGCTTGCGCTGCACGTCAGACACAACGAAATCACGCCCTTTGACGGCAGCCCAAACCTCGTTCGCCACCCCTTCGGAGCCGATGTCGGGTTTACGACCATCGATCTTATGCAGCTTCGCTGTGAAGCGCTTCTTGTCCGCTTCTAGCTCGGCCTCAATAGTCCAGTATTCCTGCGGCTC
>JAUVRV010000067.1 GCA_030597435.1 Gemmatimonadales bacterium
CAGATCGCTCGGAGTATCAACCGCACCGAGAATACGGTGGTCAGGGCCGAACACGGTCCAACGATTGGGCTCGTCACCGAACGGTCTGGGGTCGGCCACCCAGAGATTGCCCTCCAGGTCCACTTCGATAGGGCCGTACGCTGGCATCGTTTCGGGGAATGGCAGGGCGTCCAACTGGCGCTGCCGATCTTCCTTCTGTAGCTCGTGCACTCCTGCCAGTCGAGCACGCTTGTATCTGTCTATGTCCGCCTCGGTCGTGGGGGTGTTCTCGCGCTCGAGTCTCACAATGGTCTTGAGGGAGCCGTCGAGACTGAAGACCGACACTTCGTACTCGTCTTGAGTCCCGACGTAGAAGCGATCGTTCGAGACTGCGAACACCGCGGTTCTGGCAAACGGCGGTGGAGTGACCCGCACAAACCGGGATTGGCCTGTGGTGAATATTCTCCGAGCACCCAAGAAGGTTCCGACGCTGTTCATGAATGTGCCGTCAGCTGAGTACCGGAACCCTGCTGCCGGTCCACGAACGAGCCCCTCGGGAGCCTCCCCAGAGCGGATCATGGTGGGTGCCCAAGACTTCACATCGCGGACGGCCAGCACGGAGCTGTCTGCAAACACCCCTTTGACGGAACTGGGTGACGCCTGGAAGGTCACAACCAGAGTTCCCATCTGTTGCAGCTCTCCAGCCCCGTCGAACAGCGAAAGCCGCAGGTTGCCGAAGTCGAACACGATCACCGAACTTGAGCCGAGTCGACCAACCCATTCGACACTGGCAAAGGTGGTGGATCCCTTGACGCTTCGCATGTGGTTTCCGTTGGCGTCGTACCAACGCAGATCCTGGGTGCCACCGTCTGCGACGACGATAGTCCCGTCATCCAGGCGAGTAGATCCGATCACCCGCGACAGCTGGTATTCAGGTGCGGTAGCTGCACCGATATCGACGAGAGGAGAGTCATCAACATACCATCGCTCGTTGGTAGTCCACGACGGACCGAAGTTCTGCACGATGGTTACACCCGAGCTGTCCTGCACAACGGGGGGGGCTGGCGGCTCACCGCCGCACGCTATTATGAGGCTAGCGCCCAAAACCAGGAGTCGCTTCATTGGGAATTCCTTTGATCCTCTTGCCGCTCGTTGTATTGCCTTGCCCGCTCTTCTGGGTACCCTTGGAAAACTATCGTACCCGTTGGCCAGCAGCTACTGGGCTAATTCAGGTCCAGGCGCTCTCGGGTGCCCCGGCCGCGTGTCGGGTGTAAATTGCATGGCTGCTGCAAGCATCGATTGAGCCCACATGAACCGTCTCCAAGCTGAAGCACGCATTCGCGAGTTGCACGCCGTGATCCGGCATCACGATTACTTGTACTACGTCAAGGATCGGCCGGAGATCCAGGACTCGGCGTACGACCGGCTGTTCGCAGAACTGAAGCAGCTCGAAGCCGGGTTCCCGGATCTGGTGACACCCGACTCGCCAACACAGAGAGTCGGGGGCGTCGCGCTCGACCAGTTTCCCAAGGTCGCCCATGCTGCACCCATGCTGTCACTGGATTCGGCTCAGGCCGAGACCGCTCTCCGGCGCTTCGACGAACGTGTGAGAAAGGGCCTGGGAGTGGCCAGCGTCGACTACGTGGTGGAGCCGAAGCTGGATGGTGCGTCTGTGGAACTGGTGTACGAGGACGGGGTGCTGGCGCGGGCCTCGACCCGCGGAGACGGGGCCATGGGCGAGGGCATTACGGAGAACGTGCGAACAATTGCTGCGGTGCCGTTGCGGCTTCGTGAATCTGGGTTGAAGCCACCTGGTTTACTGGCGTTGCGCGGGGAGGTGATAATGCGGGTCGATGCCTTCGAGCGTCTCAACGAAGGTCTCTTGGCTGCGGGCAAGAACCCGTTTGCCAATCCGCGCAATGCAGCTGCGGGATCCCTACGCCAGCTCGACCCGCAGGTCACCGCAGCGCGGCCGTTGGACATATATGTCTACGACTTGCTGTCGGGTGAGGGGGCAGCGCTGAGCACTCAATGGGATGTGCTGAGCGCACTCGAGGCGTGGGGGCTGCGGGTAAACGACCTGCCGCGTCAGGTCAATTCCGTGGAAGAGATAGTCGAGTACCAGCGCGAACTGGAAAGTCGCCGTGATGATCTGGAGTACGAGATCGATGGTGTCGTGGTGAAATTGAACGATCTCACTGCTCGCAAGGTGTTGGGTGTTACTTCGCATCATCCCCGATGGGCGTTTGCGTTCAAATTCGCACCGCGCAAGGAAATCACACGTGTTGTCGAGATCGTGCCGAGTGTGGGTCGAACCGGTGTGATCACACCGGGTGCGATCCTCCGGCCGGTGAAGCTGGGCGGTGTCACCGTGAGCCGTGCCAATCTCCATAATCGGGAGGAGGTGGCTCGCAAGGACATCCGCGAAGGTGATTTGGTGCGTGTTGAGCGAGCAGGGGATGTGATTCCCCAAGTGGTCGAGCGGGTGGAGGAGCCCGGCCGCAAACGAGCGAAGCGATTTCGGATGCCGGATCGATGCCCGTCATGTGGCTCAGGACTCATCGAGCGCGGGCCGTTCACCATTTGCTCCAACAGCTACCGGTGTCCGGCTCAACTTGCTGGCCGCCTCGAACACTTCGCTTCGCGAGATGCGCTCGATATCGACGGACTGGGTGAGGAAACGGCCATACTCTTGGTTGGCGAAGGGCTGGTGCACCAACTACCGGACCTATTCGAGATCGTGCCGAATGACTTGATGCGACTCGAGGGGTTTGCCGCAAAGTCGGCTGCGAGTCTCGTGAATGCGATTGACACGGCCTGCCGGGTTGAGCTACACCGCTTTCTGTATGGCCTGGGGATACCCGAGGTAGGGGTGACCGTGGCGAAGGCACTGGCGAAGCATTTCCAATCGTTCGACAACCTGCGGCAAGCGACCAACGAAGAGCTGGAGGCCATTGAAGGCGTGGGACCAAAGATGGCGCAGCATATCGGGCTGTTCTTTCTGGACAAGAGAAACAGTGCGGTACTGGCCAATCTCGTGGGCAAGGTGAAACTGCTCGAAGTAGCTATGGATTCGGGAGCAGCTCTGGCCGGTATCAGGTTCGTGTTCACCGGTGGTATGGACAAGCTATCCCGACGGGAGGCCAAGCAGTTGGCGGAATCGCTGGGCGCCAAGGTGACTTCGTCTGTCAGTCGGGAGACGGGCTACGTGGTAGTCGGAACCGATCCGGGTTCCAAATATGACAAGGCGATTGAACTAGGTGTCGAGATCCTAACCGAGCAGGAGTTCGTGCAGCTAATGCGCCAACGCGGCGCGGAGGTCTAGTGGAGAACATCGAAATCGCCCGTGTCCTCCAGGACGTTGCCGACCTGCTCGAAATCAAGGGATCCAATCCGTTCAGAATCCGGGCGTATCGCAATGCCGCGCAGGTTGTGGCAGAACACGGTACACCACTCCGCAAATCGGTAGAGGAGGGTGCCGACCTCACCGAGCTTCCTTCTATCGGGAAGGACATGGCCCGGCACATAGGAGAACTCGTAACTGATGGCGCGTTGTCGTTGCTTGCCGAGCTTTCCCAAGCGGTTCCCCTCTCTCTGATTGAACTCACCCGCCTGCCGGGCCTTGGTGCCAAACGCGCCAAGAAGCTGTGGCAGGAGCTGGATGTTACCAACCTGGATGAACTCGAGGCCGCAGCCGAGGCGGGTGACGTGGCGGGGCTTGCTGGTTTTGGCGAGAAGACGCAGGAGAAGATCCTGTCCTCGATTGAGCGTTACCGACTACGACAAGGGCGGATGAAGCTCGTAGATGCGGATCAGTACGTGGTGCCACTCGTCGAATACCTCCAGGAAGATCAACGCGTCCAGCAAGTGGAGGTTGCCGGGAGCTACCGGCGCCGCAAAGAGACTGTCAGGGACATCGACCTGCTCGCAATTGCCGAAGATGCCGAACCCGTAATGAAGCACTTCGCTAGCTATCCAGAGGTTGAGCAGGTCGCAAGCTCAGGAGGTACGCGCAGCACGGTGTTACTCAAAGCCGGACTACAAGTAGATCTCAGGGTGGTGCCTCCCATCAGCCACGGGGCAGCCCTGGCCTACTTCACCGGTTCCAAAGAGCACAACGTCAAGCTGCGGATGCGGGCCATCAAGCGGGGACTCCGGTTGTCAGAGTACGGTGTGTTCCGGGGGGGTGAAGACGAGAGCGACGATCCATGGGAAGGAGAATTCGTAGCGGGAGGCGACGAGACGGAGGTCTACGAGGCGTTAGATCTTCCTTGGATTCCGCCAGAGCTGAGGGAGAATCGCGGTGAGATCGAGGTTGCGGAGCGGGGCGAGTTGCCGGACCTGATTACCATTGACGCGATTCGCGGCGACTTGCAGATGCACTCTACCTGGTCGGACGGCAAAGACTCTCTCGAGACAATGCTGGAAGCCTGCGCGGCTCGCGGGTACGAGTACTTTGCCATAACCGACCATAGCAAAGTGCTGGCCATGACGGGGGGCCTCGACTCGGCAAAACTGCGCGAACAGTGGGTAGAGATCGAGGAGATTCGTGCGCGCCATGATGAGATCCAACTGCTGCGTGGCATGGAGGTGGACATTCTCACGGAGGGTGAACTCGATCTGGGAGATGAGATGCTCGAGCAGTTGGACATTGTCCTGATCTCGGTGCACTCGCGATTCGACCTCCCGGCTGCGCAACAAACCGCGCGAATCAGCAGAGCGATCCAGCACCCATCGGTCAACATCCTCGCTCACCCCACGGGACGCCAGATCAATCGTCGCGACCCAATGCAATTCGATCTGGACGCTGTCATGCAGTGCGCTGCGGAAAGCGGGGTGGCGGTCGAGTTGAACGCGCATCCCGACCGCCTCGATCTGAACGATGTGCAGCTCATGCGAGCCCGGGAACTCGGGTGCGATATCGTGATCAGTACTGATGCGCACCGTACCGCAGATCTGGATCTGATCAGCTATGGTGTCGAGCAGGCACGTCGTGCCTGGTTGCAGCCTACCGATGTGTTGAACACGTTGCCGTTCGATGAGTTCGTGAAACGATTGAACGCGCCATGAGGGACGTGACCTGTGACAGCTTACTGTTGCGACGTCATTGCGGTCCAAGTACCTTCCGACGGGCCTCAGGGCCCGCCCGCCATTCCACCATAAGTGCAAGATGAACACGAGGTTACGGTGAAGATCGCAGTCTGCATAAAGCGGGTCCCGGATACCGAGACCCGAATCAAGATTGGCGCCGACGGGAAGTCGATTGACGAGTCAGGCGTCAAGTTCGTGCCGAATCCGTTTGACGAATACGCCGTAGAAGAGGCACTGAAACTCAAAGAACAAACCAACGGGGAGGTAGTGGCCGTTTGCCTGGGTCCCGATGCCTCCCAAGAGACGCTCCGCACCGCACTCGCCATGGGAGCCGACCGCGGGATTCTGCTCAAGGTAGAGTCCTTGCCCCAGGATCCGCTGGTCGTGGCCCGGGCACTGGCTGCAGAGCTGGAACAGGGCGGCTACGATCTCGTTCTGTTCGGGAAGCTGGCCGTGGACGACTACGACCAGGCTGTAGGCTCGATGGTGGGGGAGTTGCTCGGTCTGCCATCCGTCTCTGCCGTCACACGGTTGGAGATCACCGACGGGCACGCCACCGCCCAGCGGGAAGTGGAAGGTGGGGTCGAGGTGGTCGAATTCACACTCCCCGCAATCGTGACAGCCGAAAAGGGTCTGAACGAGCCGCGCTATCCGGCACTGCGCGGAATAATGCTTGCCAAGAAGAAGCCGCTCGATATCAAGGATCTCGAGCTGGATGAGGGTGGCATTGAGGTCTTGGAACTGACACTGCCCCCGGATCGGAAGGCAGGCCGCATTATCGGTGAGGGTGCCGCAGCTGTACCGGCATTGGTTGATGCACTCCGAAACGAAGCGAAGGTGCTCTGATGCCTGGCATACTGACGGTTCTAGAGCAGCGAGACGGCGTGGTCAAGCGTGTGTCTCACGAAGCTCTTGCGGTGGCGCGCTCACTGGCAGACGAACTTGGATGTGAAGTCCACGCGTTGGTGATCGGTCCGCCAGGTACCGACGTCGATGGCCTGGGTCAGTATGGCGCTGACAAAGTGCTGACGTCGTTCGATGACGAACTCAAGCTATACCAGGCTTCGCGCTACGGTCAGATAGCTGCCGAGCAGGCCATGAGTGGCGATTACACAGCGGTGATCCTCGGGGCGACTTCGCTCGGTAAGGACCTGGGGCCACGCATTGCGGCCAGACTCGGATGCCCGCTAACGAGCGATGTTACCAGCGTGTCCGGCAGCGACGGGGTCGTGGTTACTCGACCGGTGTTCGCCGGCAGGGCGCTCTACAAGCTGAAGATCACGACTACACCGAGCGTCATAACAGTCCGGCCGAATGCGTTCACTCCGGTTTCTGTGGCTAACGCGGGTGCGTTGGAGGAAGTGTCGGCAGGGGAAGGCGTCACAGCCTCGGTAGCGAGAACGGTGGAGGTGAAGGCGCCAGAGAACGCAACACTCGACGTAGCGGAAGCGTCGATCGTGGTAGCCGGAGGTCGAGGACTCAAGGAGGCGGAGCACTTCAAACTGGTCGAAGACCTGGCTCGAGCGTTGGGTGGAGCCGTAGGAGCGTCGAGGGCTGTGGTCGACGCCGGTTGGCGACCCCATTCAGAGCAGGTAGGACAAACGGGCAAGACCGTGAGTCCTAATCTCTACATAGCGCTCGGCATTTCGGGCGCGATTCAACACCTTGCAGGTATGCGGACCGCCAAGGTCATCGTTGCCATCAACAAGGACGCCGACGCGCCGATCTTCAAGGTCGCGGACTATGGCATCGTTGGCGACCTGTTCGAGGTGGTACCACCGCTTACCGAGGCGATAATCAAAGCCCGGGAGGGTTAGCACTGTGAGCCGGAGTTCGCTCGTTCCCGCGGACTTTCAAGCACGACTTCCCCAGGACCAGTTGGTTCGGGGAGATCCCCTCGAAGCAGAGCGCATCGATGTTGATGTGCTCTTTGTCGGTGCGGGTCCTGCGGGTCTCGCTGGTGCCATTCAGTTGGCACGACTAGTCAAGCAAGACAACGAGGGCGGTGCCGGTATCGGCGAAATCACGATAGGGGTGTTGGAGAAGGCAGGTGCGCTCGGTGAGCACTCGCTGTCCGGTGCCGTGCTGAATCCAAGACCGTTTCGGGAACTCTTCCCGGATGTGAAAGACGCCGACTTTCCGTTCCGGACCAAGGTCGAGAAGGAGGCGATCTATTTCCTCTCTGCCAACAAGTACCGTCGTATTCCCACGCCGCCAACTATGCGAAACCACGGCAACTACGTCGCTTCCATCGGCGAGGTCGTGCGGTGGCTGGGCGAGCGAGCGGCGGAAGCCGGCGTCGACATATTTGCCGGATTCCCGGCCGGCGCGCTGCGAGTCGAGGGTGAGCGCGTCGTGGGCGTACGCACCGTGGCAGCGGGACTCGAGCGCGATGGCAGTCCCGGATCGGGCTACATGCCCGCGACCGACATCGCCGCCAAGGTAACGGCTCTGGCTGAAGGATCACGGGGACTCCTGGCCCAATCGTACTTGGAATGGCAGGGAATCGCATCACAGAACCCGCAGATCTACGCTCTGGGTGTGAAAGAGCTGTGGGAGACCAAGCGTCCGTTGGATAAGGTCATCCACACAATGGGCTGGCCACTCCCGAGGACTGCGTTCGGCGGCAGCTTCATGTACCCACTAGAGCCCAACCTCGTAGCGTTGGGCCTGGTGGTCGGCTTGGACTATCGAGATGCCAACCTAGATGTCCATGAGCTGACGCAGAGGATGAAGTTGCATCCACTGTTTCGGCCGTACTTGGAAGGTGGGGAGATGGTTGAGTGGGGAGCCAAGACTATTCCGGAAGGTGGCTACCATTCGATACCCCAGCGCCGCCACGGTGACGGCGTCGTGATTCTGGGGGATTCGGCGGGATTGGTCGATGTTCCCTCTCTGAAGGGCATCCACTACGCGATGCAGTCGGGGATTTACGCCGCACAGGCGATATTCGCCGCTCTCAAGCACGATGACACGTCGTCGACCCGGCTTTCTGCCTATGACGAGTTGCTGAACGACTCCTACTTGATTCACGATTTGTACCGAACTCGTAACATGCGCCTCGCTTTCAAGAGCGGCTTCTACTCCGGTTCCGGGAAAGCCGGCTTGATGGCACTGACGGGTGGTCGGTTCCCTGGCGGGCGCATCGATGTGGAAGAGGATGCCAGGGCACCCCGGACAACGACAGAATGTGAGGAATTCACATCTGATGGGGAACTCACGTTCAGCAAGGTCGACGCTGTATTCAAATCAGGTAACGTGACGCGTGATACCATCCCGTCGCACCTGATTCCAAATGAGAACGTCGGTGCCGAGCTGGCCAGGTTTTATACCCACATGTGTCCGGCGGCAGTGTATGAGGAGGTAGACGGAGAGCTGCGTGTCAACGCACCCAATTGCGTTGACTGCAAAGCTACGGATGTGGTGGGTCCGCGCTGGACCCCACGCGAAGGCGGGTCGGGACCAGCTTACAAGCGGATGTGATTCGATCCCGGTTGTTGTCTTGATCTACTGCTGGCCCAGCTGACGGTTAGCATGACGATCAGTGACAGGAGGATCGGCAATATCCCGCGGTAACCGGCTCCCAGGGCTCTGGCCAGTAGAGCGGTAACCTGGTCTCCTAGTACGAGGCTCAGGAACGCTCCATCCTGTATCTCACCCACTATCGCGACTGTGCCACCTACTATAACCGCCCACATCGCTCCCTGTGATGTTATCCGCAACGAATCTCGGTAGAAGCTGGCCAGTGTCGGCAACACCACGCCGCCGACAAACACAGTATAGGCGAGCAACAGCGACGAGATTATGTCTTGTTGGAAGCCGGCAATCAGTGAGGCAACCAAGCCCACGCACAATACGGATGCTTTCGTAATCGCAAGCTGTCGATCTTGCGGAATCGCCTTGCGAGCGCCGACCACGTTCAGCGACAGGATTGTCGAAGCAGAGACTAGTGTCGTATCTGCGGAAGACATGATTGCGGCAAGGAAGCCCGCCGCAATCAGACCTGTGAGCCCTGCCGGAACAAGCTCCCTGATGGCGGTGGGTAGCGCGGCATCTCGTACCAAGTCCGGAAACAGTCCGCTCAACAGTGTGCCCAGCAGCGCGAGCATGAATGCGATGGGAACAACTACCAGCGCACTGATCACGACAGACCGTTGCGCGACAGAGTCGTCCTTGGCACACAGGACCCGTGAATAGATGTCGGGCCCGACGAGGTACGGCAGTCCTACGATGAGCGGAAAGAACACCAAGAGATCATACCAGCCAAACGAATCTGATACGGGGAAACTCAGATAACCGTCGGGTACTGCACCGAGAATCGAGCTAAAATCCACTTGTACGGCGACCACTACGAAGACGAGGCAAACTGCGAGTCCACCCACGAAGAGACCCAGCTGCCACACGTCGGTCTTCAGCACGGACATCTGCCCGCCCCAGAATGTGTATAGGATGAACACGACCGCGACTATTACAAGAGCGGATGTGTATCCGATACTGAGGATCGCGCTCAGTAGTCGCGCACCCGCTATCATCTGCGCCGCGACTATCCCGCACCAGGCGATCACGATCATGAGCGCGGCCGGTACTGAGACCATCCTGCCGTACGCCCGATGCAGAATGTCGGGGAGTGTGTACACCCCGAGTTTGCGGACAGGGGCTGCGAGTACCAATCCAAATACGACGAGCGCTGCCAAACATACGACCACCACCGAGATGGACACGCGTCCCCGGCCCGACGCTAGCCCGATCAGCCCGTCGGGC
>JAUVRV010000401.1 GCA_030597435.1 Gemmatimonadales bacterium
CCGGATCGGCTTCGGTGTCGACGCCATAGTTGTAGAAACTGCCCGCCCTGTCGAAACCGCCGGGCCAGGGACTGATGATGATGTTGCCGATGGTTCTGTGGCTCGTCAGGTATGTGCCTGTAGTATCGAACAATGAGATGCGCGCATTGCCCGGATCAACCAGCCACAGTCTTCCCACCGGACCCCAAGCCATCCCGATGACACTCTCGAATTCACCCGGCCCGCCTCCCTGCCGCCCGATCGTGCGGACGTGCTCGCCCGTGGGCCCGAACACGCGTAGCTCGTTTGCCTGCGTGTCGTACACGTAGATGCGACCCTGATCGTCAACTTCCAGAGAACCCACGTTGCCGAACATGTCGGGGCCGTCACCCTCGAGCGTGCCGATGCGAATCTCCTCGATCACGCTCCACGCCGTCGCCTCGTCCCAAACCCCTGCGGCAGGATTGCTGACCACAACGGTGCCACTCGCGAGCGTATCCATCGTCCCGCGCCATACCGCAGCGGCACTCGACTCGGCGGGACCGCAGCCGGAGGATGCGGCAAGCAGCAATGCGAACAATAGGACCGGCCCAAGTGGCCGGGCGAAGTTCATCCGAAACATTCTTGCCCCTTTATGCAAAACCCCGGGTTGGTAGCCTAGGGAAAACCTGACCCCGGTCTTTTAGGCCGGGGTTTTCGGCGCCGCACCTTGCACCCTGCACCTTGCACCTCGCACCTTACACGTCTCCGCCCTAGGCTAACGCAACCTCCTCCACCGGTCTCGCCGCTGCCACCCTGCGCCTCTCAGGTCTCAACTCGAACATCAGATACAGCGCCGGAGTAACCGTGAGCACCAGGACCGTCGAACTGGCGAGCCCACCGATCAGCGCGTAGCCCAGGGCGTTCCAGATGTTGGCGTCGGCGTACTCGCTGAACAGCACGAGCGGTAGCAGTCCGAAAATCGTCGTCGTGCTGGTCATCAGGATCGGGCGCACGCGTTCGAGCGTGCCGCGCAGCGTGGCCTCGTGCAGTCCCAGGCCTTCGTTGCGTCGCAGATGGTTCACGTGGTCCACCAGCAGAATCGCGTTGTTGACGACGATACCACCCATCATGATGACACCGATATATGCTTCGCGCGTGAAGCTGGCGTCGGTGTAGAAGAACATCAGGAACACCCCGATCAGTGCCATGGGTACCGTCAGCAACACGCACAGCGGTTGCCGCAGCGACTCGAACAAGGCAGCCGTCACCATGAACACGAGGACCAACGCAATCGCCAGCACACCCCAGATCTGCTTCTCCTCCTCCCAAGCCCAGCGCCACTCATCCCGTCCTTCGATGCGGTAGCCATGCGGGATTGCGGTCGCGCCAATAACGAGTTCCTGCACCCTGTCACCCAACTTCGACGGTCCACGAAACTCGTAACTGACATTCCGTTGGTACTGCTGATCCTCTCGCACCCCACGATTCAGCACCTGGCGCTCAATCACAGTCGCAACGTCGCCCAACCGCACACCTTCACCCGTGGGAGCCCTGATCAGCAGCTCCTCTAGCTGCAACACGTCGAATTCCTCGTAGTCCTCGAGCTTCACTTCGTACAACACCTCTTCACCATCGATGCGGATGCGGTCTGTACTGGACTGGCCGGGGACCGCGGCCAGCACCTGGTAAAGAACGTCCTGTGTTGTGATACCGTGCAGGCCAAGACGCTGACGGTCGATCGCGAGCGCGAACTCTATCACTTTGTCGCGCGACGCCATGAAGTAGCCGATCGAGTTCACATCGACGTCCCGCACCCGCGAGAACCGCTCGAGCCGCCGTCCCAGGTCAACCGCAATCTCCCGCACCTTTTCGTAGTTGTACCCCAACACCTTGATGGTGTAGTTGGGCGAGCCGCCACCCCCACCATAGAAGGATGGGCCATAGCCATACACCCGAACCTCGGCGCCGCCAAACAGATAGCTATACGCCAGCATCTGTTCCTTGATCGCCACCGGAACCATCGTCTGCTCCAACGAGTCGGGGAACGTTACCCGCATACTGGCAAACTCGGGCTGCACGAACGCCGTGAACCGCTCAATCTCGGGCATCGTCTTGAGCTTGTCCTCGAAAAACCGGGTCAGCTCGTCGACCCGCTCGAGTTCCGCGCCGCGGGGCAGCTCAATGCGGATCAGTATGTAGGTGTCACTCCCGCCCCAGCGACCCCACACGATACCGCGGTTCACATACTTGTTGAACACGTAGTACGACATGCCAAAGGCGATCACCGCCATGCCGACGGTTGCCAGCGGAAGAACCGGCCAGTGCCTGCGCTTGGTGAGGCGCAGCGTGAATGCCAGGATAGCCGCGTAGAAGCGAACGTAGATCGGCCGCTGTGCGGCACGTTGGTCTGTCGGCTGGTCAGGCGAGTTAGCAACAAGCTGTTTACTGCCAGGCCCGTCAAACTTGCGACCCGTCAACACCTTGCTCGCCAGTGCGGGAATGAACGAAAACGCAACGAACAGACTCGCAATCAGTGCCATGCCCACAACGATTGCGAGCGGAACGTAAAACACCCGCAGTTCGCCTTGCAGGTAGACAAACGGGATGAAGACGATGACGGTGGTGAGAGTGGCGGCCAAAATCGGCAACACCACCTCCTTGGCACCGTGTTCCGCCGCCACAACCGGCGGCTCTCCCTTCTGCCGCTTGCGATAGATGTTCTCCAGCACCACGATGGCGTTGTCGACGATCAGCCCGAAGCCCATGGCCAGGCCCATCAGGGTCAGCACGTTGAGTGTGAAACCACCGAAGTAGATCAAGTTGAGCGCGATGAGAATCGAAAACGCGATGGTCATGAATACTATCGCAGCCGAGCGGAACGAACGCAGGAAAACCAGCAGCACCACGAAGATCACGGCAGCGGCAACGAGGGCTCTTATCCGTAGGTCCTGGAGTTGCTTCTTGATGTCCTCGCTCTCGTCTTGATCCAGGATCAGCTCCGTACCCACCGGATGCAGGTTGGCGATCTCGTCCAGTCGCGCTTTTACCCGATCGGCTACCTCGACCGTATTGACCCCCATTTCCTTGTAGATCCGGAACGAAATGGCCGGCTGCGCATTGATTCGGTTGTAGCTGGTCGGTTCCTCGTACGTGTCGTGGACGACGGATACGTCCTCCACCCGTACTATGCGACCCTGGTCCGTGAGTAGCG
>JAUVRV010000233.1 GCA_030597435.1 Gemmatimonadales bacterium
GGCACGCCGCCTGCGGATTTCGCCAATCCCAACTGAGAAGATGGACAGGTCGTTCGGTCTGCGCTCAAAGGCCCGCATGACGTCTTTACGGACCGGCGTGCGCGAGAATCCGTGGCTGGTCGTGAGCATCGCAATGTGCCTATTCGGACTCACATACAACTTCACCGGCTACGCCCTGCTGGATCCCGACGAGGGACGCAACGCCGAGGTGGCGCGCGAGATGGCGGCAGAGAACGATTACATTCTGCCTCACCTGAATGGCCTGCCATACCTGGACAAACCGATCCTCTACTTTGCCGCCGGTGCAGCGACAATGGAGGTGCTGGGCCCCACTGTTCTCGCGGCCCGCTTGCCCTCCCTGCTCTTCACCCTCGCTAGCCTGACGCTGCTTGGCTGGTTCGGTGCGCGACTCTTCGGCCGACGGGGTGCGTGGATAGCCGTGATAGCAACGGCCTCGATGCCGTTCACACTGGCGTACTCCAGGACCGTGATCTTCGACAGCACTCTCACGTTCTTCGTGGTACTCGCGCTCATGGGTTTCTACTTGGCCATCGAGACCGCCGAGACCGCCGGGGTGGGATGGACCACTCTCGCATGGGCAGCCATGGCGCTCGGGGTTCTGACAAAGGGACCAGTCGCTCTTGCCGTGCCACTCATGGTCGCCGTCCCATTCGCGATCTGGCGGCGCACGTGGCGTGCCATACTGGACCCTCTGTCGGTTCTCGTATTCGCCGCCTTGGTTGCACCGTGGGTCTTTGCGGTCCTCCGACAGGTGCCGGACTTCCTTCATTACGCGTTGGTCACCGAGACGGCGGGGCGCCTGACCACCGGCGAGCTACAGCGCACCGGCCCCATTTGGTACTTCCTGGCAATACTGCCCGCGGCTGCGTTGCCCTGGTTCATCGTCGCAGCGGGTTCGTGGCGTAGCCTCAGGTGGCGCGACCGCTACGGCAACGTGGATGGACGTATCGTCTACTTGTTGCTGTGGATCGTCGTGCCACTGATCTTCTTCACGTTATCTCAATCCAAGCGGCCGCAGTACGTACTGCCCCTGGTGCCCGCAATCGCACTGCTCGTCGCTGCAGCGTGGAGCGCAAGACCGCAACGACTGCCCGGCTTGCGTCTTGCCTCCGGTACTCTCGTAATCCTCGGCGCGTTCCTCATTGTAGGTGGCAGGCTAATCCCCGGCCTCGTCTCCGCGAGCGCGAACGTCTCGTCGGCAATTCCCGGTACGGCGTTAGTCCTGGGCGTGGCTTGTGTCGCATCCGGTCTACTTGCGCTCTTTGCACACAGCCGAGTCCACCTGGCTCTGATGGCCTTGTCGATTCCGGTCGCCACCATACCACTCGCGAGCCAGCGACTCATGGATGCAATCGGCCGCGACAGATCGACTCTGGAAATCGCACAACTGATCGAATCCACGGCCGGCCCGGACGCTCGTGTGATTGCAGTAGGTACGTTTCCTCTGTCACTCCCGTTCTACCTGAGACGCACGATGCTGCTGGCCACCGAAGACGGATCAGAACTCACCAGCAACTACATCACACGCCACTATGACCGCTTCGCCGGGCAAGCGACTTTGAGGTCGGCGGATTGGTGGCGCACGGCCCTGATCGAGTGCACTACGCCCACGGTCTTTGTAATCGCCATTGATGACAGCCAGGCACGCGAGATCCTCAGGTCAAGTGTTGATCTCCTGGTCGCAACCAGAAAGTACGCCGCCTACGGCCCGTGCGGTGTGACCAACCTGGCATTGGCCGGAAGAGACTGACCCGTGTGCGGCATATACGGGATGGTCTCCGTGTCGGGTGGCGGTCTGAGCAAACCCGAGATGCTCGACCGCATGGGAACGCGGCTGCGACATCGCGGTCCCGACCACCACGGCACCGCAATTCACCCCAATGCGGCGGTGGGAGCCGAGCGCCTCAGGGTGATTGACCTGACACCCGCCGGAGATCAGCCATTCGCTGCCTCCCATGGCCAGGTACTACTCGCAGTAAATGGCGCCATCTACAACGCGCCCGCGCTACGCCGCCGCTACAGAGACTTCGAGTTCCAGTCACAGTCCGACTCAGAAACCGTATTGCCGTTGTACCTGGACCGGGGCCATGCGGGCCTCGCCGATCTGGACGGGATGTTTGCCATCGCGATCTACGACGGGAGAGTTGGCGAACTGATATTGGCACGCGACCGGGCGGGTGAGAAGCCGCTGTTCTACAGGCATGTCGGTGATGAGATCTGGTTCGCCTCTGAAGTACAGGCACTACTGGATTACACTCCACGGTTCAGCTCGTTGGACTCTTGGGCAATCCGCGATTTTCTCACCCTCGGTTACGTGACCGAGCCACGAACGATCTTTCGCGACGTCAACAAGGTCGGGGCCGGATCCGTTGAGTCGTTCGGCAGGAACCAGCACCGGGTTCTCCAGTATTGGGATTGCGACTCCGCGGTCGGCGAGACCGTATCGCCCGTTGACGCTGTGGAGCAGCTGGAGCAGTTACTGATCCGAGCAGTCGCAAAGCAGCTGACCGCCGACGTACCGGTCGGCGTGTTCACAAGCGGCGGTGTGGACTCATCATTGCTCACCGCTCTGGCGGTCAATACGCTGGGTAATGATAGGGTGCAGACCTTCAGTGTTGGATTCACCCAGCGGAGGTATGACGAGAACCCCCACGCACGGCGGATGGCCGAGTGCTTCAACACTCGGCATGTGGAGGTCAAGGCAACCGAGACCGCCCTATCCGAAGCCCTACAGGTGATTGTGGAGCGCGTAGCCGAACCAGTCGCCGATCCCGCGATCCTACCCACATATCTCTTGGCGCGCGCCACCCGGGATCATGTGACGGTCGTGCTGAGTGGTGAGGGGGCCGACGAGTTGTTCGGGGGGTACCCGACATACCTCGGGCATCGAGCAGCGGCCATGTACCAACGCCTTCCCGCAGCGGCACGCCGGGCACTGGCGCTTGCGATAAACGCCGTGCCTGCGTCCAAGCAAGGAAAGGTTCCGCTGGAGTACCTGCTCAAACGCTTCGTCGCATCCGCAGAACTGGAACTCGCACCCCGACACATAGACTGGTTCGGGACTGGACTCCGGGCCGACTGCTGGCAAGAGGAGTTCTGCCCCGAATACGAGGCGCCTGCGTTCCCTCGCGGAGCGAACGACATCGATCGTGCGTCCTTGTTCGACTTCCGTACATACCTGCGTGACAACCTGCTTACCAAGATTGACCGAGCAACCATGCTCGCCTCACTCGAGTCACGCGCACCGTACCTGGACTCAAAGGTGGTCGAGTTTGCACTCGCTCTGGACACCTCTCTCAAAATCAGGGGAACGACGACCAAATGGCTCCTCAAACAAGTTGCCAGCAGGTGGTTGCCGCGTAGCACCGTGAAACGCAAGAAGCGCGGCCTGAGTGTGCCCATTTCACAGTGGCTCAACGGGGGGCTCAAGCCCGACGTTGATCGCCTGCTGGCACCAGACAGGATCGATCGACTGGGGCTGTTGCACGGAGCCAAAGTGCAGCAACTTGTGACTGAGCACCGAGGTGGGAATGTCAACCACAGCAGAGCCTTGTGGCCTCTGTTGATGCTGGAATACTGGATCGAACGTTGGGCGCCGGAGGATTGAGATGGGAATGATGACCCGAGATGAGGCGTTGGCCCTGATGCACGAATACACCCCGTCGGACGGGCTGCGCAAACACATGTACGCCGTGGAAGCTGCGATGCGCGCCTACGCCAGGAAACTCGGCGAGGACGAGGAGAAGTGGGGAGTAGTGGGACTGCTCCACGACTTCGACTACGAACGCTACCCCAACGACGCGCACTCAGCGACCGAGGAACACCCCTCGTTCGGAGTGAACCTGTTGCGGGAGCGGGGCCTGCCCGACGACGTGTGTGACGCAATCATGGGTCACGCCAGCTACACTGGGGTGCCGCGCGAGTCCCCGATGGCAAAGACGCTGTTTGCCGTAGACGAACTGTGTGGCTTCTTGACAGCATGCGTTCTGGTCAGACCATCGAAGAGCTTTGGTGACCTCAAGGTCAAGAGCGTCAAGAAGAAGCTCAAGGACAAGGGCTTCGCCCGAGCGGTCAGCCGGGAGGAGGTCCGCCAAGGCCCCGAAGAGGTCGCAATACCCTTCGACGAACACGTCCAGTTCGTGATCGACTCGCTCCACCCCGTCGAGCAAGACCTCGGACTCGGCAGCGCGTGACCCCCCTAGCTTTTCTTCCCCTCCTTCCCCTCCTTCCCCCCCTAATCTGGCCGGGCGGTGTAGGAGGAGAGGAGATCTCAACACCCCCCGGGCACCATGCGTAGTACAAGCATGGAGGACGCTGAACTAGCTGCTCTGGCACATGCAGGCAACCGAGAGGCGTTTGGCGAACTGGTGGAGAGGTACGCTGGCCAAGCGCGCCGGGTGGCGCGGTCCGTCCTGGCCAACGAGGCGGATGCGGACGACGCGGCACAGGACGGGTTTCTGGCTGCGCTGCGGAATCTGGGTCGCTACGATCCCGGCAGGCCGTTTGGGCCCTGGCTAATGCGAATCGTTGCCAACGCTGCCACCGATAGGAGGCGACGGCAAAAGGTCAGAGCCGCCGATCAGCTGTCCCCCCAGACGCCGTTTGCGGGACCGCTGCCGGACAGAGAAGCATTCCGGCGTCAATTTCGGGAGGCGCTGGAAGCGGCGCTAGCTTTGCTCCCGGAACGACGACGCATGGCAGTCGTGTTGTTCGACGTCGAGGGGTACTCGCATCAGGAGATAGCAGACATACTGGACGTTCCTGTGGGAACTGTGCGTTCAGATGTATTCCACGCACGTCGCGCACTGCGCAAGGAGTTGGCTGCGTGGGAGGACCTGAAGGAGGAGATCATATGAGATTGTCTCCGTTTGATCATCGCCCCGACCGAGAGTTGGGCAAGGCTCTCAAGTCCGTACTTTCGGGCGCAGACGAAGATGCGTTCGTGCAGCGCGTGTTGAATCGTGTCGCCGAGATGCAGGAGGGTGGTTCCCTCGGACTCGCCTGGTGGGAAGTACTCGACACATGGGCACGCCCCGGATTGGTGGCGGCAACCCTGGGGCTGATTGCGGGCGTGATGATCTGGGCCGGTGGCCTCACCTTTGGGGGCCAGACAACAACCGTCCTTGGGGATCCGCTGCAATCGGTCGGAGACAGCGGGGTGCCGGCCGCGTTTTTGGCAACGGCTCAGCCGCCTAGTCTGAATGAGGTACTGGCCATGGAATTGGGCAACTGAAGACCGGCGGTACCGCCAACGTACGTAACACTCGAGGTTAAACAACTGTCAAGAAAGCAAGGATAGAGGCGTATCCAAGGTGGTGTACTAATGCTGAACAGATCGAAACTCTGGGCTACCGGGTTGCTGGTTGCGATGTTCGTGAC
>JAUVRV010000226.1 GCA_030597435.1 Gemmatimonadales bacterium
ACCCAGCGAGCCGTACTCGGCTCGATAAGGAGATAGCAGGACATGAGCGAACTCATCGACAATGCGGAGCGACGCAAGGAACTCCTGAAGCATATGATTCTGCAGTTGCACAAGGGTGAAGCACCAGAGCAGGTGCGGCCTCAGCTCATCCGCGTGCTCGGTCAGGTGCCGTACAATGATGTGGTCGAGGTGGAACAGCAGCTGATCGACGAAGGGTTACCGGCAGAGGAGATTCTGAAGCTGTGTGACATGCACACGGCTGCCCTGCAAGGCGCTATCGACCAAACTGGCGCTAAACAGCCACCCCCGGGCCATCCGGCACACACGCTGCACAAAGAGAACCAGGCCTTGCAGTGGGAAGCCGAGGCGATAGACAAGCTCTACGCTGAAGTATCGTCAACGTCCGGCGACGAGGACGTGACCGCACAGATGGACGACCTGCAGGTACGATTCAACAACCTGATGGATGTCGAGAAGCACTACCTGCGCAAGGAGCATCTTCTCTTCCCGTTTCTGGAAAAACACGGAATCACCGGCCCGCCCAAGGTCATGTGGGGCAAGCATGACGAGGCGCGTGCGAAGCTCGTCGCTGCACAGGATACACTGCGGAGCTTGGAGCACTGGAAGGCCAGCGACGCTCAAAGCATCATCGGATTGGTACTCCGACCCGCCAGCGCAGCAGTAGTAGATATGGTCGACAAAGAAGCGCAGATACTGCTGCCCATGTCCCTCGACACGCTATCGGACACCGAGTGGTTTGAGATTGCATGCCAGAGTAACGAGTACGGCTATTGCCTGTACGATCCAACCGATAGTTGGACACCGGATGTGGCTGCGGGTGACGTAGAGTTGGCCAGTGTAGATCCGCAGCGGGTTCAGTTACCGTCTGGGAGTTTCACACCGGCAGAGCTGCAGGCAGTCCTGAATACGATCCCCTTCGACCTCACGTTCGTTGACAAGGACGACAAGGTCCGGTACTTCACTCAAGGCCGCGAGCGGATCTTCTCGCGCAGTCGAGCAATACTCGGGCGTCAGGTCGAGTACTGTCACCCCCCCAAGAGTGTGCACATAGTGAAGCAGATCCTCGACGACTTCCACGCCGGAACACAGGAGCATGCACACTTCTGGATAACGCTGCGCGGCAGGTTCATCAGCATCGAGTACTTTGCGCTGCGCGATCCCGAGAGCCAGTATCTGGGCTGCATCGAGGTGAGTCAGGACCTCACAGAGAAGCGAGCGCTGGAAGGTGAGCAGCGGTTGCTGTCCTACGCCGATGAGGGGGTGTCCGATGTCAACTGACGGATGCCCCGTTCAGATCACTCCGGAGATCACCGTTGCCGATCTCCTGAGCACGTTTCCCGAGGTTGAGAGTGCCCTCGCCGAGCTGTCCAGCTCATACCGCGCGCTCGAGAATCCCGTGTTACGTGCGGCCGCCACCAAGACAACCACACTCAGTCAACTGTCACAAACCGATGGAATCTCGATCGGCATCGTGATCGGGAAGTTGCGCGAGGCGGCCGGTCAGCAGTCGCTAACCTCTGACTCGGGGCCCGACGCGCCCGACTGGGCCGACGCGACCGCCGTGACCAAGAGCCTCGATGCACGCGAACTCATCCAGCAAGGTGGACATCCGCTCGATCGTGTCATGACCGAGCTGGGCACGTTGAATCCAGGTGAGGTCTACCAGCTCATCACGCCGTTCGTCCCCGCCCCTATGATTGATTTGGTGAAACAGCGGGGGTTTGAGAGTCACACAGTTTCCCACGGACCAGACCTGTGTCACACGTATTTTCGCCGCGGCTGACCGTAGGGAGGAGCTAACGATGAAGGCCGTTCGTTGTCTGACGCTTTTCTTGGCGGGCTCGTTTGCCCTGCCATCGCTTGCGATCGCACAGGATATAACGGTTGGCGGTCAAGTGCGACCGCGATTCGAATACCGGAATCCCCTGCTCATTACTGGAGGAAGTAGCGAGTCGTGGGTTTCAATGCGAACTCGAGCACACGTGACAGCCAAGCTTGAGCGCAACGTAACCGCATTCGTGCAGCTCCAGGACGTTCGGATCTGGGGTGAGGAAACCAACACACTAGGTGACTTCGTAGCCAATGGCTTCGACCTGCATCAAGGATACGTCGACGTGCGCAGCACGGGTCCGACCGAATTCAGCGGGCGTGCCGGGCGTCAGGATGTAAACTTCGGCGGACAACGACTCGTGGGCACGGTGGACTGGGTGCAGCAGGGCCGAGTGTTTGACGGTCTGATGTTGGGCGCCGACGGATCGGGGTTCAAACTCGATCTGTTGGGCTCAGTTCTGGCCAACGACATCACCCCGGCGCATGACGATGACGAACACTTCGCGGCGGCATACGGTAAGTGGAAGAAGGCCGGACCGGGTACTCTCGACCTGTACGGACTGTACAACAACGTGCCGACCGACAGCATCAAGACCAGCCAGCTCACGATGGGCGCGCGGTGGTCGGGACAAGAAGGCATTATCCGCTTCCGGCTGGAGGGATCGTATCAGACGGGCCAACGCAGGGCGCTGGACGTGAGTGCCTTCATGGTCGGTGCACGCCTTGCCGCGGTGTTTGCGGATGGTGCGGCAGACGTAACGCTGTGGTATGACTATCTCTCAGGCGACGACGACACATCAGACGACAAGGTCAAGGTGTTCAGTACCTTGTTCGCCACCAACCACAAGTTCTACGGCTTGGCCGACTACTTCCTCAATATCCCGCTGCACACCGCTGGTCGCGGACTGCAGGACATCGCGCTCAAAGGTTCTTGGAAGGCGCACCGTGACGTGACGCTCCGCACCGAACTGCACTCGTTCCACGCGGCTCAGAGTGAGGGGCTCACCTCGGCACGATTCGGAGAAGAGATCGACCTAACCGCCGGATACCGTTACAGCGGAAACATGACTCTCTCGGGTGGTTTCTCCTACGTGTTCGCCGCACCGGCTTGGGGCGAGATCGGTCGACTGACCGAGAACGCGGTTTGGACGTTCCTGATGGTGGATGTGAAGTTCTAACGTTGGTTAGGGTTGGCTGGGCTAAGGCTGCCCGGGAGACCAGCGTGGCTTTCCTCAGCCGCCTTTTCAATAACTGGAGGTGGGTAGAACGCCAGGAGTTGAGAACGGTGAGGCTCTTTGTGGTCGTCCACCCTAGCCAGGCTGCTGCCTGGCACGCTACCAGTGGCGATCAGAATCGCACCACCGCCCCCAACTCCACACCACCCTCCGAGGGTGCGACGTACACGGTACCGGTCTCGTGCAGCTTGGGAATGAGATAGCCGAACGACGCACCAATGACAGCTCCAGTGATGATATCTGTCGGGAAATGCTTACCGGCACGATAACGGAGGTATCCCACCGTTGTTGCGGCAGTGAGTGAGCCGGCCCACACCCACGTGCGCGCGGATGACTCGGGATGGAGTTTCGCATACGTCGTGCCTAGAAATACAGCAGCCGCAAAGGCGTTGGCGGTGTGACCGGACGGGAAAGACCGTCGAGTAGAGGTCTCGAGTTTATCCTCTTCAGGAACCTCAGGGTCATCATTGTACGCCAGGGGTCTCGTTCGGTCTGTCACTCCCTTGAATAGATGAACGACTCCGTTGTTGAGCAATATGGTTTCCGCATACATGACCCCGAGTGTCAGTCCGTTCTTGTTCCCGGTCTCGGCAATGGCAAGGGCCACCGGCGACGCCATCAACGTCATCACCAGAACATCGCTCGCGGCGGCCGCACCAGTAGACCACTGCTCCGTGGCGGGTCTGTCAAAGGAATTGACGTCGTTGGGGTCGAGCCCGTCGATCTCTTCCAGTGTGAGTGGCTGCTGGTTACTCTGAACCGCGAGCCCGGCGAACAGCAAACCTGCCCCGGCGAGTGACAGGCCCCATTCCCGGTATGTCGCCAATCGGTAAGGACTGGTTGATTGGGCCGAGGCGGGCTCGGGTGGCACAAGCGAGATCGACCCAAGTTGGGCCAGGAAGAGAACGACGATCGGAGTAGCAGTCGTAGGGTACACGTGCTTGACCTCGAGCAACAGAGTATCATTTGGTTCGTTTCTCAGACTAAAGATGCACGTTGCCCCCACATTCAAGAAGTGGGAGCGCCCGTCAAGCGTCGTCGCAAGTCCACCTACGTCCGCGTCATTTCGCGGCTGAAGCGGGAACGAACCGAATACACCGAGCGTTGACAGGGAGCAGCAATAAAGATCCTACAAACTGGAGACACTGGTATGAAGAAAGTCCGGGCTGCCAATTGGGACGAACTCGAGCCGCTCGAGCCTGCCTATGCGTTAGTTGCCAACGTTGACCTGGTTGTCATACGCTGGGAAGACCGGGAGGAGGCCTCGGTCTTGTACGGTCGCTGTATGCATCGTGGCGCGTTGCTGAGTGACGGCTATGTACGTGGGAAGAACTTGATATGCAGCGTCCACGAATGGGACTACTGTTACAAGACAGGTGTCAGCTCCTATAACCCAACGGAACGTCAGAAACGGTTTCAGTCATGGGTGGTGGATGGGGGTGTATGGGTAGACGAGGATGAAATTGCCGCTTGGGAAGCCGAGAACCCACAGCCCTACGATCGAGACAGTTACCAGGGGCTGTACAAGGATCCACACGGTGGGCCAGAGGAGCCACATTATCAGTACATACAACATCTGGCCGAGCATGGTCTTACGCTGGTCGGCCAGCATGGTCGTGTTGCGGCGATGGGCGTGCCGCACGACCAATTACCACAGTGGGAAGACATCCAGATGGTCACCGCCCAGCTGTACAAGGTTCCATTGCTGGATGACCATCCGGTCGGCACCGAGGTCGTGATCGGTCCCAAGGCCAAGAAGCCACTCTCGCTCGACATCCCGCTCTTCGTTTCCGACATGAGTTTCGGTGCCCTGTCCGAGGAGGCCAAGACCGCACTGGCCAAGGGCGCCGAAATGGCGGGCACGGGCATCTGCTCCGGTGAGGGCGGCATGTTACCCGAGGAACAGGCCAACAACTCTCGTTACTTCTACGAGCTGGCTTCGGCGCGTTTTGGCTTCTCTCTGGACAAGTTGCGCCAGGTCCAGGCCTTTCACTTCAAATGTGGTCAAGGTGCCAAGACGGGCACTGGTGGGCACCTGCCGGGCAGCAAGGTCAAGGGCAAGATTGCGCAGGTCCGTGGGTTGAAGGAAGGTGAGCCGGCAGTATCCCCACCACGTTTCCCCGATTGGGAATCCGTGGACGACTATCGCGACTTTGCCGCGGAGGTCCGCGAGACAACCGGTGGGATTCCCATCGGTGTGAAACTCTCCGCTCAGCATATTGAGCGCGACATCGAGGCTGCGCTACAAATCGGCGTGGATTACATCATCCTCGATGGTCGCGGTGGCGGAACCGGAGCAGCGCCTCTGTTGTTTCGGGATAATATCTCTGTGCCGACGATCCCTGCCCTGGCGCGGGCACGACGCTATCTGGACGCCAAGGGCCGACGAGATATAACACTGGTGATAACAGGCGGTCTGCGGATAC
>JAUVRV010000289.1 GCA_030597435.1 Gemmatimonadales bacterium
CGAGATGCCCAGGGTCTGTCTTGTCAGCGAGCGACCCCGTTTCCAGAGCTGAGTAGATATACTACCTATGTAGCATATCTACAGTCAAGACCACACACCTCCGCTGTGCGTTCTTGCTGCGGCTGGCGCTACGGCATGATGCGCCTTACCGCCGCCGCCTGGGCGGGAAAGTGCGCTGTGACACAGATCTGATGGCCCACCACCGCCCATGTATCATCTTGCCTCGCCCTAGGTTAGCTGATTACACTCGTAAGCCTATGAAAACCCTGTCACTCGTACGCCACGCGAAATCCAGCTGGAAAGATCAGGCACTCGCCGATCACGATCGCCCGCTCAACAAGCGGGGTAGGCGGGACGCGCCACGCATGGGCAAGAGACTGGCAAAGGCCGGTGTTCACCCCGACCTTATGGTCACCAGTACGGCCGTCCGCGCCCGGGTCACAGCTGAGACTATTGCACCCGAAATCGGTTACCCGGTTGCTCACATAATGATGGATCAAGAGATCTACCACGCGGGAACCACGGGCCTACTCGAGTTGATTCGCAATCTCGGTGACGCCAACGACCACGTCATGCTGTTCGCGCACAATCCAGTTATCACAGAGTTGGTGAATCACCTCACGGGCAGCGATTTGGAGAACGTGCCCACATGCGGGATTGCCCACATCAGGTTCGAGACCGACTCGTGGAAGAATGTGGGATCTGCTGCCGCCGAGCTATTGGAGTTTGATTACCCCAAGAGAATCGACGATTGATCGGGCCGGCAGGCCGCATCGTAACGGCCGCACTCCTCGTGGTTGCCGCTACGGCCTGTGACTCAGGTGCAGAATCTGAACCGCATGCCGCACCACTCCTGACACCACAGACCTCAGGTACTTCGGCTCGTCTCCAAGCCATCAGCGCCGTCAGTGACAATGTGGTCTGGGTGAGCGGATTAGGCGGCACGTTTGTCCGCACTACCGACGGCGGTGATACGTGGGTTTCCCGCACAGTGCCTGGAGCCAACTCGCTCCAGTTCAGGGACGTCGACGCCTTTGACGCCAACACTGCGTACCTCCTGAGTGCCGGACAGGGCGCTCTCTCTCGCATATACAAGACCACCGATGGGGGAGAGCACTGGACCTTGCAGTTCACCAATGAAGAACCCACCGCTTTCTTCGATTGCATGGCTTTTTGGGATCCCGAGAACGGACTGGCGTTCAGTGACGCGGTTGACGGTGAAATCACCGTCATTCGAACAATTGATGGTGACACTTGGCAACGAGTTCCGGCCGAGCGAGTACACGATGCATTACCCGGTGAAGGCAGCTTTGCCGCCAGTGGGACCTGCCTGGTAACGCAGGGCGACAGTACTGCGTGGTTCGGAACCGGAGCGAGCGAGACGGCCCGCGTCTTCAAAACGACCGATCGGGGACATACCTGGTCGGTAGCAGAAACACCTGTCGTGAGCGGTACCATGGCGGGCATTGCATCGCTTGCGTTTTCTGACCACCTGAGGGGCGTGGCAGCCGGCGGTGACATGAGCAGCCCCGACGCTCACGGTAACAATACGGCCGTAACTGCCGACGGTGGACTCACGTGGACGTTGGCGGGTCGACCTGTTTTGGCTGGTGCCATCTATGGATTGGCTATCGCGGTGACCGACAACAAGAGCATCCTGGTTGCGGTCGGACCCAGTGGCCTGGACTACTCGCTGGACAATGGCATGGCCTGGTTTGCGCTAGACACTCTCGACTACTGGAGCGTGGCATTTGCATCTACAACTACTGGATGGGCCGTCGGCCCCGAGGGTAGAATCACCCGAATCGAATGGCGGATGCACTAGGAAGTCGCAATCGCACCGGTCTTCTTCCCCTTCTTCCTCTCCTTCCCCTCCTAGTCTCCTGTCAACGCTTGCCCTTCTCTGACCCACGGGTTATTTGAATGGTACGGAATCACAGGGAGGACCAATGAGTCAGGGCCGCGAGTACGTACAACTGCTTCAGAAGGCGCTCTCCGAGTATGAGGATGCGATCGTTCACAGGGAGCACAAGAAACTGATGGAGAGCAAGGTCGCCGTACAGCAGGACGCAGACAGCGCGCGCCAGAAGGTGGTTGACACCGTGGTGGGTATCGTGACTAAGGTGCGGATGGAGCAGTAGAAGAACCGTCGGTCCTCGCCTTGGTAGGCCGGGCTCCCTGCTCGGTCACGATCAGGGCAACAGCTCCCACAATAACCGTCACCGCAATCACTACGCGGGTGTTGATCGGTTCTGCGGCAAGCAGCCACCCTAGCACGACGGCAACGACCGGATTCACGTATGCGTAGGTCGCAGCCCTCGTTGGTGTAGTTGCCTTCATGAGCCACAGGTACGCACTGAACGCGACCAAGGCCCCGAATACCACTAGGTACCAGAAGGCGATCCACGACTTGGCGGACACATTGGATAGATCGAGACGGGTGAATTCACCCGCCGCACCTCCTACAGTCAGCAGCAGTACGCCCCCGGCCAGCATGCTCATCGCAGTAGCTAGTGGCTGCGACTCCGGATGCGGTGCCTCGCGAAAATAGAGTGACCCGATGGCCCAAGCGAGCGCGGCCAACACCAACACCAACGCACCGATCGGTTCGATCCGTTCCCCACCGGCAACCCTTTCGGGACCAATCAGCCAAACCACACCACCGAAACCGACCAACAAGCCTAGCACCACGGCCACGGAGGGACGGCCCCGCCCGGATAGCCAGACAAGCAGCACCATCCACAGCGGAACCGTGGCAACCACCAACGCGGCTAGCCCGGACGGCACGATCAGTTCGGCCCAAACAACACCTCCGTTCCCACCCAGCAACATCAGCCCACCAACGATGAATGCCGTGCGCCAATGAATCGGCTTGGGTCCACCGACCCCCCGTAATCTGAGCCAAGCGTATAGCACACCACCGGCAATCACGAACCGCACGCCGGCCATGGTGAACGGTGGCATCGTCTCGATCGCAAAACGAATCGCCAGATAGGTCGATCCCCAAATCAGATAGACGGCAGTGAACGCCGCGATGAGAAGAGTACGAGAGTGGTTCGAGCCGACCATGTCACACACTATAACTGGTTCCGATCGTTCCCGGTCCTGTTACCTCGACCTTCGGCCTCGAACTAGCTAGACTGTCTCTTTCCTACATGCAGGAGGACCACGCACCCTTGGCCCGCCACGAGTCACTACTACCGCGCGAACACGGAGCGTACGCGGAGGTCGCGTTCCCACTGCTCACAGGTCTGACGTTGGGCAAGCCGAGCTTGGCGGCTATTTGCATCGTCCTATCTGTAATCTCTTTCTTCCTGATGCATGAGCCGGTGGCCGTGTTGATCGGCGTGAGGGGAACACGGGCCAAGGAGCTGTGGGGTGCACGCGCACGAAAGCGCACTGCCTGGCTGGTGATGGCGGGAGTCGGCACCGGCACTGCGGCGATGGTGACATCCACGACAGAAGGACGGCTCGCCGCCTTGGTACTGCTCGGTGCCGGGGTGCTGTTACTGCCGGCATTTCTGAGCGGCCGACTCAAGTCGCTGACGTCCGAGGTCCTCGTCATTGCAGCTCTCTCGGCAACGGTGCTCCCTATGGCGGTGTCGAGTGGCGTCGGGTGGTCTCGTGCCTGGATCGCGAGTAGCGTGTGGTTTGTGACATTCCTGATCGGGACCCTCGCAGTTCATGCCATCAAGGCAAAGACCAGCAATAGCGCTGGAACCAAGTGGGCGATCACCGCGACTCCCGCATTAGGTGCAGTCACCGTAGCCGTCGGTTTGTTTGCTGCCGTGGCCGAACGGCTCCCACTTACCGCATCGCTGGCGCTCACGCTGGCCGGCCTGGCCGGAATCGTGTTGAGCATCACCCCAATTCATCCCAGACGGTTGCAGCGAGTTGGGTGGACGTTCGTTGCATGGAACCTGATCACGTGGGTGTTGCTCATCATGGCGTAACCTGGTCCCCTTCTCCCGCCCGACAACTCGGTTCATCTTTTACGTATCTCGTCAATCCGGAGGTTGACATGGCACTGGCCACGCGCGCGCTGGGAACGAGCGGTCTCGAGATAACGACGGTGGGCTTTGGTGCTTGGGCAGTGGGCGGTGCCGGATGGGCATTCGGATGGGGACCGCAGGATGACGCTCAGTCTCTCGCGGCGATGAGGTATGCCCTCGAACTCGGCATCAATTGGATCGATACGGCACCCATTTACGGACTGGGACATTCCGAAGAGGTAGTCGGACGACTGCTACGTGAGATCCCGAACAATGAACGTCCTTTGATCTTCACGAAGTGCGGTCAAGTCTGGGATCCCAGTGACCGTATGAAGCCGGCACAGTCGAATCTCGATCCCAAGTCCATCCGTTCTGAGTGCGAAGCGTCGCTCACGCGACTCGGGATGGATTGCGTGGGTCTGCTACAGTTCCACTGGCCGGACAGAACCGGTGTGCCGATTGAAGAGTCGTGGGGCGAGATGCTGCGGTTAGTCGACGAAGGCAAGATACGAGCCGCCGGCGTCTCCAATTTCGAGACGCCGTTGCTGGAGCGGTGTGAAACAATGCGACACGTCGATTCGCTGCAACCACCGTTCTCGATGATCCAACGCAAAGCGGCCGCG
>JAUVRV010000399.1 GCA_030597435.1 Gemmatimonadales bacterium
ACGATAGTGCATTTGGAGGATGAGCCACGCGAGGTGTTCGAGCAGTTGATCGCTGCCGAGTTGGCCCCGCTGCAGCGCGTAGAACTGCTACAGGTAACACCCGAATTGGTGAGGTTCTCGGCAGACGGGGAGGAACACGAGTTGGAACCGGTAGCGGCTACCAACATCACCGTGCTGCCGATTCCCCAAGCCGAGATCGAAATCGGACCTCCCGAGAGGCTCGGGCAGCTTCCCGCCGGGGAATCGGCAACGGTGGTTCAGGTTTCTCCTTCCTGTCAGGGTCCACAGCGGCGCAGGCTGCTCGACTTGGGACTGGTTCCCGGGACCCGGATAACCGCAGAACTCGAGGGTGCATTCAAAGATCCGGTGGCGTACCGCATAAGAGGGGCGCTGATTGCACTCCGTAGGCAGCAAGCCGACATGGTCTACGTCACGAGGGCGACACCGGAGCAGAGCAACTAGCATGAGTCGCGCTGCGACCGCGCAGCCCTGTGTCGGGTGTAGTGCCAATCGGGCAGCCACTTTAGTCAAACTCGGTGTGAAGTTGGACCGTTGGGACTACCTGGTTACGCTGGCTGGGAATCCCAACACCGGAAAGAGCACCGTGTTCAACGCCCTTACCGGTCTGAGGCAGCATACGGGAAACTGGCCTGGTAAGACCGTGGCCCGTGCCGAGGGCGGATTCGATCTGGCAGGCAAGCGGGTCAAGGTCATCGATCTGCCGGGAACCTATTCGCTCCAGGCGGGCAGTGCCGACGAAGAAGTCGCACGTGACTTCATTCTGTTTGGTCAGCCAGACGTTACCGTAGTTGTCGTGGATGCGACCCGTCTCGAGCGAAACCTCAACCTCGTCCTCCAGATACTCGAGATCACCGAGAAGGTTGTTGTCTGTCTGAACCTCATGGATGAGGCGAAGCGCCACGGCATCGCTATCGATGTTGCGCGGCTTTCTGCATCTCTCGGCGTGCCGGTGATGCCGACCGTCGCGCGTCAGCATGGTGGGATGTCCGAGCTTATCGAAGCGATCCGCGGTGTAGCATCGGGCGAGATTGTGACGACGCCGTATCGCGCTCCCAATCACCCGCCGGAGGTTGAGGCGGTCGTCGCGGCGTTGGCGGAGCCGATTGAGGCCGCGTTTCCGGGTCTACCCAATTCGCGCTGGGTCGCGTTGCGCCTGTTGAACGCCGATACACGGGTAGAGGCGGCAGTGTTGTCGGGTGACCTGGGCGATCTTGCCGATGGGACGCTCAGGGTAGACGAACCGGTGCCGGGCTCAGGTGCGCTTGCCATTTCAGCCAACGGCTTCGGCAAGATCCTGGATCGAGCGCAAGCGTTGCGATGGAAACTGAGCCCCGACTTCCATGACTCGTTGGCGGAGAGCAACTACGCCACCGCTCAGCGCATTGCTAGTGATTGTGCGGTTCAGGGACTCAGACGTGCCAAGTTCGATCTTGACAGAACACTCGACCGTCTGCTAACCAGCCGCTGGCTCGGTTTCCCGCTCATGCTGTTGATTCTGACCGTCGTATTCTGGCTGACGATCGCAGGAGCCAACGTTCCGTCACGGTTTCTCGCGTCGCTGCTACTCGACACGGTGCATCCGGCGCTCAAGGTCGTTTCTGTCGGTATCGGCGTGCCTGGGTGGCTCGACGGCTTCTTGCTCGACGGCGTTTACCTGGCCACCGCCTGGGTCATCAGCGTGATGCTGCCCCCGATGGCGATCTTCTTCCCTTTGTTCACTTTACTGGAGGACTTCGGCTACCTACCTCGCGTGGCATTCAACCTGGATAAGCTCTTCCAAATAACCGGCGCTCATGGCAAGCAAGCCTTGACCATGTGCATGGGCTTCGGCTGCAACGCTGCCGGTGTCGTTGCCACCCGAGTGATTGACAGTCCCCGTGAGCGGCTGATCGCGATCATCACCAACAACTTCTCTTTGTGTAACGGCCGTTGGCCAACGCAGATACTGATAGGCACGATCTTCATCGGTGCATTGGTGCCTGCCCATGTCGCCGGGCTGGTATCAGCCGCGGCGGTGGTGACTGTTGCTGTGCTCGGAATTGTGGCGATGTTCTTCGCATCGTGGGTGCTTTCGCGCACCGTGCTGCGTGGTGAGGCAACCACCTTCAGTCTGGAACTCCCCCCGTATCGTCCACCTCGCGTCCTGCAGACACTGTACACATCCATGATCGATCGAACCTTGATCGTGTTGTGGCGCGCCATTCTGTTCGCCATGCCGGCAGGAGCGGTGATCTGGCTCGTTTCCAACGTCTCGGTGGCTGGGGCCAGTATTGCGGAGCACGCTGTCTCATGGCTCGATCCCATAGGCATGCTGCTGGGTTTGAACGGTGTGATCCTCTTGGCGTATGTCGTCGCGATTCCGGCGAACGAGATAGTCATCCCTACAGTGCTCATGCTGACCGTTCTTACGCTCAACGTTGCAGGTATTGGCGGAGGTACTGGCGTGATGTTCGAGTTGGATACGGCAGGTGATACCAGCACATTGCTCGGTACCGCAGGATGGACTACGCTGACAGGTGTGAACCTGATGCTGTTCAGCCTGCTACACAACCCGTGTTCCACCACCATATACACGATCTATCAAGAGACCAAGAGTGCGAAGTGGACCGCATTGGCAACATTGCTGCCGTTATTGATGGGACTGGTGGTGTGCTTCCTGGTTGCGCAAGTATGGTGGCTTGTTGCCGGATGAGGATCAGATCGCCCGTCTAGCGCACTTTCTTGAAAAGGGCGAGTCCTACAGCTCCGGGTACCACCGTCCACAATAGTAGCATGAGCAGGGCAAGGCCCGTGGTACCCCGGCTTCCCAGTCTCTCCACTATGCTAGTTCCTACGGGTCCGAGTAAGCTGAGGTCGGGATCCAACGAGCTTACGACGCCAATTCGGAACGCCTCAATCGGATTGATGAAGCTCCACGCCACCAGCATCTGTTCAGGTACCCCCCAACGAACGAATGCTACGATCACACCCAACGTTCCCAAAGCCAGGAAGACGAACCAGACCACGATGCCGAAGGTAATAGCTCGTGCTCGTGATTTGGCCAGCGTGGAGAAGAGTAATCCGAGTGCAACGAAACTGAGCGAGAGCAGCAATACAAACGCGTAGAGCAAGGCGATGAGGCCAGGAGGCACGCCACGCAGGACGGCCACGGCACCAGCAGCACCA
>JAUVRV010000035.1 GCA_030597435.1 Gemmatimonadales bacterium
CTGCTGTCGATCCCGTCTCGCAGTTGCTCAACGGTCAGGCCCGAGAAGACGGAATCTGCCGGATACGACTCTGTGCTTTCCTCAGAGACGTATGCGTCACGCTCCTTGATGAACAGCCAGTCCTGTTTGGTTCTTACCAGTGTCCACCTGCCACGCAACTTGTAGCCGCGCAGCTCGAACAGGAGCTTCCCTTTCTCGAGTCCCTCTGTGGGATCCTCCAACGGTATCCAGACTCCCTGGTCCCAGAGAATGACCGCCCCGGCACCGTAGTTTCCAGCGGGGATGATCCCCTCGAAGTCACCATACTCGACCGGGTGGTCCTCCGTGTGGACCGCGAGCCGCTTGTCGGCAGGATTGGGCGACGGTCCTTTGGGCACGGCCCAGGAAACCAACACGCCATCCATCTCGAGTCTGAAGTCGTAGTGGGTCCTGCGGGCGGCGTGCTGCTGAACCACGAACAGGTGCCCAGCGACACTCGATCCGGTGGCGAACGGCTCCGGCGTCCGATCGGCGGATCTCTTTGCGCGATAAGCACTTAGCTGGTCGGTTCGGGGCGGTTTTCTTGCGGGCATCGGGGTAAGGATATATAGATTGACCCCATGAGCGCACGTCCTATTGCAACAGCCACGGTTTCGTTCGGGCTCGTCTCAGTGCCCGTCAAACTCTACTCCACCGGTGAATCGGGGAGGAAGATCTCGTTCAACTGGTTGCACGAGGATTGCGGTACCCGCCTCAAGCAGCAGTACTTCTGCCCGAGTGACGGCGAGATCGTCGAGCGGGCCAACATGATCAAGGGCTATGAGTTTGCGAAGGAACAGTACGTCACCTTCAAGCCCGAGGAACTCAAAGCGCTCGAGGAACAGGCATCGCAATCGATTGACATCACCGAGTTCGTCCCGGCCGAGCAGATCGAGCGTATCTATCTCGACAAGCCCTATTACCTGGGTCCCGACAAGGGCGGTGAGCGTGCTTATCGCCTGCTCGCCGCGGCGTTGCGCAAAACGGGCCGAGCGGCGATTGCCAAGTACGCGTCACGTGGCAAACAATACCTGGTGATGGTGCGTCCCATGGATGACGGCTTGATCATGGAGCAGTTGTTGTACCCGCAGGAGATCCGTGCGTTTTCGGAGGTGCCGTGTGGTGAAGGTGAAGTGAAGCCGCAGGAACTCGAGCTGGCGGTGCAACTCATCGAGCAAGCGGCAACCGACGATTTCAAACCGGAGAACTACAGAGACGAAGTTCGCGAGCGTGTGCTGGCCTTGATCCAACAAAAAGTAGACGGTGAGGAGATCACGCTGGCACCTACCGCTGAGCCCAAGACGCAGATCCTCGATCTCATGGCTGCGCTCAAGGCGAGCCTGGCTGCGGGTGAGGGTCAGGAGGCAGACGGGGACAGGCCGCTGAAGAAAGCCGCCAGCAAGAAGCAAGCGAGAAAGAAGAAAGCGTCATAGAGGAGTAGGGGAAGAAGGGGAAGGAGATGGCCTGGGTCCTGCCGTCCGACCGTCCTACCGCACGACCTTGGTCTCAGGTCTAAACACCGCCCACGCAAACCAGAAGTGATTGCCGTGATTGATCGGTTGGAGTCGTCGTCCGCTTAGCGGACCCGCGGTCGCATATCCCAACACATTCCACGTGCTGCCCGTTTCCTTGTCGCGAAACTGGCTGTCATCGCCGGGTTCGAAGTCCAGTCGCTTACCGTCCAACACTCGGTCGAAAACGCCGGTGGCGCCCACGTCTCGGCCGGCTGCAATCGTCGCCGAGTCGAGCGCGCTGGCAGTTCCCGGCGTCCAGAATACAACGATGTGCCGATCGCCGATCTTGTCGTTGACCACACGCTTCTCGCTCAGGCTTGAGAACGGGTAGGCACGTGTCCCTCCTTCTAGCTCGACGGCGACGATGCGTTCTTTGGCTGGCAGCCGAGTGTCGTTCCTACCATTGAAGAAACCCCAGGGTGAACTCCCGGCAGCATCGTAACCCACGTATGGATTGCGACCGTACCGGTCAGCGTAGTCGGGGTGTCCTGTATCACGGGACAGGACCTTCCCGGCGGGGTACTGGGCCCTGAATTCATTCCAGCTGACTACGGGCGAACCGATGAATGTGAGGCTGCTCCCCGCATACTCGCCGATCAGCGCCTTCCCGGTGGCCTGCTGCCACCATGTCTCGGTCTGCCTGTCGTACATCACCAGGTCGGAATGCCGCAGGTAGCCGGTCGTGCCGAAGTCCAGAACCCGGCCCTCGAAGCGCCTGTCGAAGGCAAGTGTGGTGTTGCACAACGGACAGAACGTTACGACAACCGGAGTATCACCAACCATATCGTTGACGATCTCGTGCCAGATCAAGATCTGTAGCGGATACGCCTTGGCCTCGCCGTTCATTTCAACGACTGCAACCGGCTCCCGCTTGCCCAACCATCTGTTTGCCTGCTCCACGGTCTCGAACTGCGGCTTATCGATAGCCGGAATGCCGTCCTTAGACGGCCCGCCCGCCATCAGTTCCTCCATAGGCACAGTTCGCTTGGAGAAGTCGGTGGACCAGGTGTCGTCCAGCTGTGCGCACGCGGCAGTAGCTGCCGGCGAAGTAACGGCCACGGCGGTTGCCAGGCAGAGGGCTAGGGGTCGCATGATAGCTCCATGCTAGTGATAAGGCTCTGAACCCTCGTCGGGTTCCTTCTCCTTCCCCTTCTTCCCCTTCTTCCCCAAATTAGGAGAGAAAAGGGGGAAGAAGACCGCTTATTCAGCAAATGACTCACCAGGGACTCCTCAGCCGTTGACTGCATCCGCCACTCTCATCACGCTCGCGCTGATCTTCTACTCGCTGGGGGTCTGGTCCGAGCGCCTTGCCCGTTATCTCAAGCCCTGGCATGTAGCAGCATTTTGGACCGGATTCGCCTTTGACGTCGCTGGCACGTGGGCTATGCACCGCATGGCCACGGGCCCCTTCGATCTGCGCGAGCTGCACACACTCACCGGTCAGATTGCCCTCTGGCTCATGCTGGCCCATGCCATCTGGGCGACACGGGTAGCCCACAGAGGCAGCGAAGAGGCACGAACTGGCTTTCACCGATACAGCCTGTTTGTGTGGCTGGTGTGGCTGGTCCCCTATTTCGGCGGGATGTATCTGGGGATGAGAGGGTAGGCTTCCCCTCCTTCCCCCCCTTCCCCTCCTCATCTGGATTAGGAGGGGAAGAAGGGAAAGAAGGGGAAGGAGAAACCAGAACTCCCGCATTGCTCCCCCAATCACTTATAATCCCCCATGCCAACTCCGTCCCCACTCGAGCGCATCCTGTCCGAGTATCCTTCCGTTTTGGTTGGCTACTCCGGCGGTGTCGATTCGTCGCTCGTTGCCGTCGTCGCGCGGCAGGTACTGGGACGGAAACGGTCGTTAGCGGCCATCGGTATGAGTGCGGCGTTGCCGCGGCAGCAATACGGTCAGGCCAGGGAGATCGCACGGCAGTTCGACTTGGAGCTGGTTGAAGTCCCCACCGATGAATTGAACGATCCACGTTACACCGCCAACTCCACGGATCGCTGCTACCATTGCAAGCGCGAACTCTGGTCACGGCTCCGTGCAGTGACCGAGGACCGCGACATCCAGGTGCTGGTCGACGGTACTAATGCGGACGACCTGAACGAGCACCGGCCCGGTTTGCAGGCTGCTCGGGAGTTTATGATTCGGAGTCCGCTGGCCGAAGCCGGCTATACCAAGAGTGACGTTCGGGCGGAGGCGCAGACGCTCGGCATTCCCATATGGGATGCGCCGGCAGCACCGTGCCTCTCCAGCCGCGTGCTCTACGGGCTCGAGGTCACGAGTGAGCGCTTGAGTCAGGTTGAGCATGGAGAGGCCTTCCTGCGCGAGCTTGGCGTGAGTGGAGATCTGCGCGTCCGTCATCGCGGCGAGGAAGCTCGCATTGAGGTCATACCGTCCGAGTTCGTCGTGATTCGAGACGCGCGCGATGCGATCGCAGCCTGGTTTACCGGCCTCGGGTTCTCACGCGTCCCCCTGGATTTGGGTGGTTACAAGCGTGGCGGTCTGCTAGCGAGCGGCGACCCGGAACTAGAACTGCTGGTCGACGAGACCTGAGCGGGATGCGCCTATTCGTAGCGATCAACTTGCCAGACGATGTGCGGCAATCGATGTGGAACAGTGCGGCGCCGCTGCGAGGGCAGAGTTTTCCTGTCAAATGGGTCGGACCCGACTCGCTTCATCTCACTGTGAAATTTCTCGGTGACGTTGCTGAGCAACGAGTGAACGAGCTGAGCGAGGGGATCGATCGGGCTATTGTGGGCACGGCCCCCTTCGAGCTACCGATCTCAGGATTTGGTGCGTTCCCCAATCCGCGGCGGGCTCGTGTTGTCTGGATTGGATGCGAATACGTAGCGGCTCTGCAACGGATCCAGCAGAACGTAGAAGCTGAGATGGAGGGCGCCGGATTCCCGTGTGAGAGCCGATCGTTTCATGCTCACTTCACGGTTGGCCGGGTACGGCGTGACACGAGACCTGCGGCACTCGGCGGATTGGCCGAGCAACTCCAGCGACTCCATTTCGAGTCACAACCCGTAGTAGAGTCAGTGGACCTCATGCAAAGTGAACTGTCGCGGTCCGGCGCTCGTTATACCAGGCTCCACGCCGCTACCCTGAGTGGATTATGACTGGTTGCTTCAAGAACGTACTGGCCGGCATCGGTTGCCTCGTTGTGGCGATCCTGATCGGTGTCGCGGCCTGGTATTTCCGGGCGGACATCGTGGACGGATACCGCCAGTTAACGGGAAGGGATGGAGTCGATTCCGCGTCCCTCACAGTCGGCTACCCTTCTGGCGCGGATCTCCGCTCGGCAGAGCAGAAGGAGAGCGAGATCGCCCGGCGGGACGGCCCGTCGCGTATCGTGATGACGTCAGAAGAAATGGCATCGATCGTACAGGATCGACTGACCTCCCAGGCCACGCGGGCACTGGACTCGCTGGGCGTGATTCTCGAGCGCAACCGGTTCTCGCTCCAGGCCGAATTGCTCACCGAGATCTTTGGACGCGATCTTCTGGGGCCCTTGCAGGGTATAATCGACCCACGTGAGCCGATCAGGGTGTCCGGACCGCTGGAAATGAGGAGCCCGGGTGTCGTAGCCTGGGATGTGGACGAATTCGTCATCTCCTCGTTTCCCTTTCCCGGTCCCGTGATTCCACTGTTGGTCGACCGGCTCACGGGTGGTTCCGATGGGGTGTTCCTCATTGCGGTGCCGCCCACCGTTGGTGAAGTGCGAGTCCGGCCCGACGGTGTGACCTTCTACCGACGAGACGAGTGATGCCACAACGAGTTCTAGTTGTCGATGACGAACGAGGTATACGCGAAGCCCTGCGGCAGGTACTGGAGTACGAAGGTATGGAAGTGGTCACCGCCAGCAGCGGTGATGAGGCGCTCAAATCAATCGCCGGTTCCCATCCTCATCTGGTGCTGCTCGACGTAAAGATGGCGGGGATGGACGGGCTGCAGACGTTGGCCAAGATCCGGGCAATTGACGACACGCTCCCCGTAGTGATGATCTCCGGTCACGGGAGTATCCAGACGGCAGTCGAAGCGACGCAGCTCGGCGCGTACGATTTCCTCGAGAAGCCGCTCGACACCGACCGAATTCTGCTGACGCTGCGTAACGCCCTACAACACGTGGACCTCTCTTCTGAGAACGAGAGACTCAGAGCGGTGGTCACCGATCGCTACGAGATCATCGGGAACAGCCGGGCAATCAAAGATGTGTTGGAGGTGATAGATAAAGTCGCTCCTACGCCGGCCCGTGTGTTGATCACAGGTGAGAACGGGAGTGGCAAGGAACTCATAGCACGGGCGATTCACAGGCAGTCTCCCCGGTCCGAGCGACCTTTCGTAGAGGTGAATTGCGCCGCGATCCCGAGCGAACTGATCGAGAGCGAGTTGTTCGGTCACATGAAGGGCTCCTTCACCGGCGCTTTCGCCGACAGACCTGGCAAGTTCGAACAGGCCGACGGCGGGACCCTGTTTCTCGACGAAGTGGGTGACATGAGTTCTGCGGCACAGGCAAAGGTGCTGCGGGCCTTGGAGGAAGGAGTGGTGACTCGGATCGGCGCGGCCAAAGCCATCGAGGTCGATGTCCGCGTGATCACCGCAACCAACAAGTCGTTGGAAGACGAGATCGCGGCCAATCGTTTCCGCGAAGATCTATTTTACCGCCTCAACGTTGTACCCGTGGAGGTCCCTCCACTCAGAGCCCGGAGGGAGGACATCCCGCTCCTGGTGGATAAGTTTAGCAACGACCTGGCATCCAGCTTTGGTGTCCAATCCAAGCGGTTCAGCCAGGATGCGCTAGACGATCTGGCGACGCGGGAATGGCCGGGTAATGTCAGAGAACTGCGTAATGCGGTTGAACGTCTCCTGATTCTCTCGGTGTCAGATACCGTGTCGGCGGCGGACGTGGCCCGCATTGGTGGCCACACACAGGAATCCGAGTTGGGCAATCTCATGTTGTGTAACACGTTCGAGACGTTCAAACAGGAAGCCGAAAAGGCGTTTCTTCAGGGGAAGCTGGCCGAGAACGGTTGGAACGTGAGCGAGACGGCCCGGAAACTCTCGATGCCGCGAAGCAATCTGTACAAGAAAATCGAGAAGTACGTCATGGAGCGGAAGTAGCCGCGACGCAGCACATCTCGGTTTTTTGGCTACTACTGGCGTAGCTTCGGTACCAGGTTGACGATGGTAATGGCTTACCGTCTTGCCATGTCAAACTCATCAATTGCTGTGATCCTCAGCACCCGTGGAACCTCACTCGATCTCGATGCGCTCGGTGACATGCCCAATGCCAGAGTGGTACATGCGGACATTGCGAGAGGCGAAAAGGCGGCCTGTGTCGCCGCGACGCTCGAGCATGAGTGTTCCAAACTCGATTTGTTGGCCGCTCTTCGACCCTGGGCGGCAGGAAGAGGTTGGTCTATAACGGTTGCGTCTTTGCCATGACCTGACTAACGTAAAGTGCAGTCGGAGTTTAGTGAGCGCACAGCACTGCTCACAATTGGCTTTACGTGATCGAATCCTTTTCTTTCGGCACTTTGCCGACTGCAGCGTCGCTTCGACGTGTCGGGTACTTGCCAGGTGCCGACCCGCGTGTCTCCCAGATCCAGCAATTTGAACTAACGCCGCACGTAATTCGCAAGCGGTTTGCATATCACGAACGGTCGGTGGTGGTTGTCGGGCTAGGGTCACTAAGTTTCCGCAAAGGGAGTTGACGCATGGCACTCGCTTCGGCCAAGAGAGTTGCGTCCGATGACGGTTCTCTGGATCAGTATCTTCGTGAGATCAGCCAGTATCCACTGATTACTCGTGAAGACGAAGTTGTCCTCGCCCAACGGATCCATAAGGACTGCCAGTTGTCATTGGACAAGCTGGTCCGCAGCAATCTCCGCTTCGTGGTATCTGTCGCGAAGAAGTACCAAAACCAAGGCGTGAGTCTCTCCGACTTGATCAACGAGGGCAACCTAGGGCTCATAAGGGCCGCCCATAAGTTCGACGAGACCAAGGGGATCAAGTTCATTTCCTACGCCGTTTGGTGGATTCGGCAGGCAATTCTGCAGGCGCTGGCAGAACAGAGCCGCATCGTCCGTGTCCCGCTGAACCGGGCGGGTACGCTGCACAGGATTGGGAAACGCTCGTCCAGCTTGCTGCAGGAACTCGGTCGCGAGCCGACCGTGGAGGAGATTGCCGAGGGTATGGACATCTCCCGCGAAGAGGTGGCCAAGACCCTGTCCATCTCCCAGAGTCACCTCTCGCTCGATGCGCCGCTCACGCCGGGCGAGGACAACAAGCTGCTCGACTACATCCCCGATACACAGAACCTGGGCCCCGACGACGAGACGTTCGAGAGGGCGCTCTGCGAATCGATCGAAGACGTGCTGCAGACGCTCAAGGAACGCGAAGCCAGAATCCTGCGGCTCTATTTCGGCCTCGAGGGCAAGGAGCCCATGACACTCGAGGAGATCGGCGGCATGATGGGGATCACGCGCGAACGCGTTCGTCAGATCAAAGAGAAAGCGCTGGCTCGGCTACGCCACGTGAGTAGGGCACGGGCGCTGGAGAGTTTCTTGGCGTAACAGCTCCAATCCGCGGGAATCGCAACGGGAAGCGGGAAACCAGCAAATCCACGCTTCCCGTTTTCCCGTTGACCCGGTTTCTCTGTGCCCCGGTCGTATCAAGTCCTTTTCCCCTTTCCCCTTTCCCCTTTCCCCGACTTTATTACGACATGCAACTGAACCGGACCTTGAAGCGCCATCGGGCCCAGGGGCGCGCTTGAAGCTCGGCATCATCTCCCTCGGCTGCGACAAAGCCACCGTCGACTCGGAGCGACTGGTGGGTGATCTAGTAGGTCACGGCGCAAAGGTCGTTAACGAGGTCGAGGATGCGGACGTGGTGCTGGTCAACACGTGCGGCTTCATCGATGCGGCGAAACAGGAGTCGATCGAGGCCATGATCCAGGCCGGAAGCCTCAAGCAGAGTGCGAACGTCAAAGCGGTGGTTGCGGTTGGCTGCCTGATCGAGCGGTATCGTGCGGCGCTGCAGGAAGAGATCCCCGAGGTAGATCTGTTCTTTGGCTTCGGTGATTTGCACAAGTTGGTGCCCGCGTTGGCCGAGAAGGGACTCATCGAGGACCCGGTAACAGACCACCCGGGAGTGCGCCAGCATTTGGGTGGCGACGCACACATCCGCTATCTCAAGATCTCGGAAGGTTGTGATCATACCTGTGCTTTCTGTGCCATCCCGCTAATGCGTGGCAAGCACCGGTCGGAACCGTTGCAGCGCTTGGTGCGAGAGGCACAGCTGTTGGAGCAACAAGGTGCCAAAGAGATATGTCTGGTTGCTCAAGACCTCGGTCACTATGGCCGTGACCTGGGCAGAGACGGTCCGAAGCTACCCGAACTCCTGGAAGCCCTGCTGACCAATACGAACGTGCCATGGTTCAGGCTGCTATACGTCTATTCGGCGGGGCTCACCGATCGGTTGGTGGAACTGATGGCACACGAGTCACGCATCGTTCCCTACATCGACATTCCCATACAGCACGCATCGGACAGCCAACTCGAGCGCATGCGCAGACCCGAACGCCAAGGAACCATCAGGGAAAAGGTGAGTATGCTGCGGGAGGCGGTGGCCGATATTGCGATCCGAACCACTACCATAGTCGGTTTTCCGGGTGAGACCGATGAAGACTTCCGCGAGCTGTGTGATTTCGCCGCCGAAATCGAGTTTGAAAGACTCGGTGTGTTTGGCTACTCGCCCCAGGAAGGTACCCGTGCCGCCGATCTGCCCGACGACGTCCCCGACGATGTGAAGCGAGCGAGACAGGAAGAACTGATCGAGCTGGCACGCAGCATCTCGGAAGAACGTCTGGGACGCTATGTCGGTCGCGAGACCGAGGTGTTGGTCGACCGGCTTGCCGATCCGGACGAAGCCGGCTTCACACACGTGGGTCGGGTGAAGTGGCAGGCGGACGATGTTGATGGTGTAACCTACGTGAGGCAGGGTGGCCGGATCGGGCCGGGCAACTTCGTGCGTGTTCGGACCACCGAGATCAGGGACTACGATTTTACCGCCGAGGCTATTGAGTGAAAGGTGAGCGTTTGTGCAGCCGGTTGATCGCAACGGCGTGTGGCCTGACGCTGCTGGCCGCGTGTGCACAGCCGACGGGTGGTCCACCAAGTCGGGCTGGCCGCGAGCCGCAGCTTCGGGTCGCGGTGGTTGCCGGAGCTGAAGCGGTGAGAGTGGGTGGCGAAGGTGGTGTGTCGGTCGAAGGTGCCCATAGCTTCACCCTCAAGCCGGGCGATCCGATCAGAGTGGTCTCCGATGGCAATGGAGTGCGCATAGACGGTCGCTCGGGCAGTTATGCCGAGCGGATCAGAGTGCTCAGTCAGGACCAGTCATCGTTCGTGACGATAAGTGGACAGCCGTACCGCGGTACGATCGAGATCTTCTCCGGCTCACGTGGTGTGGTCGCGGTGAACGTGGTCGGACTCGAGGCCTATCTGCGTGGTGTTGTGGCTACGGAGATGGGGAACCGCTCGCGGAACGAACTGGCCGCCATGGAAGCTCAGGCAATAGCATCGCGAACGTATGCGCTCAAGAACCGGGGCAGGTTCGAGGCAGAGGGGTACGACCTTCGTGCTACGGTTTCGGACCAGGCCTACCGTGGTGTCAGTAGGGAGTCGGAACTCGGCAACGCGGCCGTCGCTCGCACGGCGGGCATGGTGGTCACATATGGCGGCGACCTGGCCAGTGTGTTCTATCACTCGACCTGCGGCTATTCCACCGCGTCACCCGAGGAGGCCTTCCGGACGGTCAGGCCCGTAGAGTACCTGCAGCCGGTGTCCGACCGCAGACCCAGCGGGGGTTATTACTGCGATCCATCGCCACGGTTCCGCTGGACTGTCGAGTGGGAAGGTCAAGAACTGCAGGATATATTACGGCGAACGATGCCGCGGGTTCTTGGAGTCGAAGAGACCGCGGTGGATCGGATCTACGACGTCTACAGTCAAGGCGTGGGTCCGTCGCGACGGATCACCGAACTCCGCATCCAGGTAGGCGGTGGCGAGATCCCGGTGTTTGGGCCTGACATTCGCCGTGTGCTGGAAACACCTGAGGGTTCCATGTTGGGCAGTACCGCAATAGAAATCGCTCCAACGCGAGCCGGTGATGTGCTCGATCGGTTGAGAGTGACAGGTGCAGGTTGGGGTCACGGTGTGGGGATGTGCCAGTGGGGTGCAATCGGACGGGCACGCGCAGGTCAATCGGCGGAGACCATACTCACAACCTACTTTCCGGGGACGAAGATTGAACGCTGGTATTAAGGTGGCCCTAACGTTGTTGTTGGTGCCGGGTACCGTCTCGGCGCAGGGATTCCTAGACGAGTTCAGCTACGAGGGTGTGCGGTTCTCGGGTGTCGGATTTGGTGTGGGGGGTACCATATCGAACAGGCTCGAGACCGCGGTCACCGGCGCCGTGCGGGCTGACTTCGGAATGATCGCACCCAAGGTACGCGTGCTGTTGGGCGTCTCGTATTTCCAGGCGGACTTTAAAGCCGATGAGATAGCCAAGTTCGAGCAGAACCTCCGCGATCTGGTCGACGATCCAACCGGTGATTTCGATATTGAGATAGGTACTGTGACCTGGTCCGACTTCGAAGCCGCCCTCGACCTGCAGTACGTTGCGCCAGTCAGCGCCGCCATCGCCGGTTTCGCGGGGATGGGTTTGGGCTTGCACTTCCGCAACGGATGGGGACAGGCCATCAACGGAACCTTTGTAGAGGATGCGCTGGACGGCATTGATGCTTCGTTGGATTTGTCACTCGGTGGCCACATCAGGCTATTACAGAGTTTGTACTTCACAATCGACCTCAGGGGCGGGCTGTCGACCGATCTACTCACTGCCGCTGCTTTGGGCGGTTTCCAATACAGGATACCACGATGAGTGATCCGATCCGTTGCGGCATTATTGGTACCGGTGCCATTGCCCAGGTTGCGCATCTACCAATCCTATCCAAGCTGAAGGATGTGGAAATCGTTGCGCTGTGTGATACCGATCTACTCAAGGCCAGAGCCTTGTCTAGCAGATTTGGGATCAGCAACGTGTACGACGACATCGTCGACATGTTTCGTGACGCGAGACCCGATGCCGTAGTGGTGTGCACGCCCAATCATCTGCACGAGGTCCACGCGTCTGCCGCATTATCGGCCGGTGTTCACGTCCTGTGCGAACGGCCCCTGGCTATGACTAGCTCAGGTGTCGAGCAGCTGGTAGCGGCCCAGAAGAAGGCCGATAGGATCCTCATGGCCGGAATGAACCACCGGTTTCGCAGTGACGTTCAAGCTGTGCGCGAGTTCCTGCGCGGTGACGAATTAGGTGAGGTGCGCTCTGTCAGATGCGGTTGGTACACGTATCAGCCACCGCACGTGCTAGGCTGGCGCATCTACGGACCTCAGGCGGGTGGCGGAGCCATGCAAGATCTCGGTCTACCACTGATAGATCTTGCGTTGTGGCTGTCCGAGTACCCCAAGCCGATAGCTGTGTCAGCGCACTTGGGGCCCACCAAAACGAACGGTGATGTGGAGCAAGACGGCTGCGCGTTGATCCGCTGCGAGGACGGGTCGTCGATATTCGTTGACGTGTCGTGGAATCATGTAGGCGACCGTGAGATGCTGTGGTTGAATATGATGGGAAGCCACGGGTCTGCCGGAATCGGTCCGCTGAGGGTGTTCAAGGAAATCAACGGCAAGCCGGTCAACGTTACGCCCACCGGTGCAACCGGGCGTGAGAATGCTTTCACTGTGTCGTACCGCGGTGAACTGGCTCATTTCGTGGCCGCCGTGAAAGGCGAAGTGGAGCCGGCAGGCTTGGATGACCAGATCGAACTACAGCGGCTGATGGAAGCCATCCAACGCTCGGCCGCCGAAGGCTGCGAAGTAACGTTGTGAAGGCACTCGCCCTGCCAAAGGGTGACTGGCTGCTGATCCTAGCGGGCTCGGCACTGCTCA
>JAUVRV010000106.1 GCA_030597435.1 Gemmatimonadales bacterium
CGCGGTTCGCCGGCCGGCCCGGTGGCTACACCAGGATAATAAAACTGGGACATCGCTCGGGTGACGGCGCCGAGATGGCTAGGATCGAGCTGTTGGCGGAGTGACGGTCGGGTTGGGACGTGATGCCGGAACAACAAAGGGGACCTCGCGGTCCCCGTTTTTTTAGTGAGCCCCTGCCCCTGAGAGGGCGGCTCCCCGTGGCGCTTTGACTACCTTATCAGACCTGATGCACCTGGTGCAAACTCGGATCCGTTTTGGTTTGCCATCAACAAGTGCTCGCACCCGTTGTAGATTTGGGTGCCAACGACGCTTCGTCCGGTTGTTTGCGTGACTCACGTTGTTGCCGGTCGTGGGTCCTTTGCCGCAGATGTCGCAGAAGCGGGCCATATTCCATCACTCGCTACAGGTTGTTTGGCGCTAGACTACAAATACCTAAGACCAAAAAACTTAGTAGCACTGGGCCGTTCCTACAAGGCCACTGGCTCTTCGATCGGGTAACTTTGGAAAACCGAGGACGATGACAATGCCCACAGCTCTGGTAACAGGGATTACGGGTCAGGATGGTTCTTACTTGGCTGAGCTACTGCTTGGCAAGGGGTATGAGGTGGTTGGCGTAGTGCGCCGGACATCACACGACTCCTACGAACGAATCGGTCACCTACTCGATCGGCTGTCTGTCGTACCGGCCGACCTGCTGGATCAGCATTCGCTCACTAGCGTGATTCGCGACGTGAAGCCGGATGAGATTTACAATCTCGCGGCGCAGAGCTTCGTGCCCACGAGTTGGACGCAACCTGTCCTGACCGGTGAGTTCACGGCGCTTGGAGTGACCAGGATTCTAGAGGCCGTCCGACTGGCACACCCAGAGGCAAGATACTACCAGGCCAGTTCGTCTGAGATGTTCGGCAAGGCCGCTGAGACACCTCAGAGAGAGTCTACGCCGTTCTATCCCCGATCGCCCTATGGCGTGGCCAAGGTCTATGGCCACTGGATCACTGTGAACTACCGGGAGTCCTACGGGATATACGCCGTGAGCGGGATCCTGTTCAATCACGAGTCACCGCGGCGGGGCCTGGAGTTCGTGACGCGTAAGGTCACGGATGGAGTAGCACGGGTCAAGCTCGGGATCTCAGACAAACTGCGGGTGGGCAATCTAGATGCAAAACGGGACTGGGGTTACGCAGGGGACTACGTCGAGGCCATGTGGCTCATGCTCCAGCAAGACGGGCCGGATGACTATGTCATTGGCAGCGGTCAGACCAAGTCGGTGCGCGACTTGGTTGAGGTCGCCTTCGGACATGTGGGGCTTGCATGGCAGGAGTATGTGGAGGTGGATCCGGCATTCATTCGACCGGCCGAAGTGGAGATCCTCCTGGCAGATCCGACCAAGGCGAAGACGGAACTCGGGTGGAGACCCAAGGTGGGCTTCGAGGAACTGGTGAGGATGATGGTCGACTCCGACATGGAGCGATTGGGTAAGCGGAAATGAAGGTTCTGGTAACGGGAGCGGATGGCTTCGTCGGATCGCTCTTGGTCAATAGGCTTGCAGAGCATGGACACGAGATCACAGGAGCGGTAAGACCTAGCCCCACGACGTCCGAGGAACTGGCGCGCCGAGAGGCGCTGGGTGACATGCCTACCATTGCGCTCGAGCTCCAGGATCCAGATTCCATCGATCGAACGATCCGTCAGAACTGGGATGCGGTCATACACATGGCGGCCGTTTCGTCTGGCTCGCAGGCGCAGAAGGATCCGATGAAGGCCTGGGAGATCAATGCACTGGGAACGGCACGTCTTGCTCACGGACTGGGGCAAGCCAAGGTCGCAGGAGGTGACCCCCTCTTCCTCTTCGTGTCCACAGCTGAGGTTTACGGAGCGGGCTCTGAGAAGATGCGATTGGAGACCGATCCGGTGCGGCCGGTATCACCGTATGCAGCCTCCAAGTTGGCCGCCGAGGTTGCATGTATGGAGGTGCATCGCCGCACGGGCCTGCGGGTGGTGGTTGCACGGCCGTTTCCCCACATAGGCCCGGGGCAGGATACCCGGTTCGTCGTCCCAGCGTTTTTGGAACGGATCCGGTTTGCCAAGGAGATCAATGCCCCAGTGGTGAAAGTGGGTAGGATGGACCCGGTGCGCGAGTTCATTCATGTGGCGGACGTTGTCCAGGCCTACACGTTGCTGATCGAGCTGGGAACACCGAGCGAGATCTACAACGCGGCGTGCGGTCGTGCCACGTCCGTCCGAGATCTCTTCTTCATGTTGTCGGATGCTCTGGAACACAGGGTTATCCCGGAGGAAGATCCCGATTTGATACGGCCGGTGGACATACCTTATCTGGTGGGTGACAGCACCAAATTGCGTGACCAAACAGGCTGGGAACCGGCAATATCCCTGGAGCAGACCATTCGAGAGATAGTGGATGCCGAAGCGAACTGACATAAAGAAGATCCTCCTCATCGGGTCCGGTCCGATTGTCATCGGCCAGGCCGCCGAGTTCGACTACTCGGGCACCCAGGCGGTCAAAGCCCTCAAGGAAGAGGGATATCAGGTGGTGCTGGTCAATTCGAATCCGGCCACGATCATGACCGACCCGGAGCTTGCCGACAGCACGTACATCGAGCCGGTCACTCCCGAGTGGGTGGCCATGGTGATCGAGCGGGAGCGGCCCGACGCGTTGCTGCCCACGATGGGTGGACAGACGGCGTTGAATGTTGCGATGGCCCTGGCCGAGGACGGGACGCTCGAGAAGTTCGGGGTCGAACTCATCGGAGCCGACCAGCGCGCCATCAAGCTGGCAGAGGACCGGCGTGAGTTTGCCGAGGCGATGCGCCGCATCGGGCTGGCTGTCCCGAGAGGCACTACTGTCGGATCGGTGGAGCAGGGGCTCACAGTGATCCACGAGGTGGGGTATCCCGCCATCATTCGTCCCTCCTATACGCTGGGTGGCACCGGTGGCGGTGTGGCGTACAACCGCGAGGAGTACGAGACCCAACTGCGTACGGCGCTCGAGCTGTCTCCGGTCACCACCACGTTGGTTGAGCAGTCAGTGCTCGGCTGGAAGGAGTTCGAACTCGAGGTCATGCGCGACGGGCGTGACAATGTTGTCATCGTCTGCTCGATCGAGAACTTCGATCCTATGGGTGTGCACACCGGCGACTCGATTACGGTTGCACCCGCCATGACACTCACCGACCGTGAGTATCAGGTGATGCGTGACGCGTCGATTGACATAATCCGCGAGATTGGGGTCGACGCCGGTGGCTGCAACATCCAGTTTGCGGTGAATCCCGAGAACGGCGAAATGCTCGTGATCGAGATGAACCCGCGCGTGTCCCGTTCGTCCGCTCTGGCATCCAAGGCAACGGGCTTCCCCATTGCGCGCATCGGCACCAAGATCGCCGTGGGTTACACCTTGGATGAGCTACCCAATGACATAACCAAGTCCACGCCGGCCTCGTTTGAACCGGTCTTGGACTATGTGGTCACCAAGTTTCCCCGTTTCGCCTTTGAGAAGTTCCCCGAGGCCGATGCCACGCTCACGACCCAGATGAAATCGGTGGGTGAGTCGATGGCGATAGGGCGCACGTTCAAGGAGTCGTTTCAGAAGGGTCTGCGAGCGCTCGAGATAGACCGCTCGGGTTGGGAAGTGGCGCCAAACCCAGCAGACGACGGCTTGGAGACGGACGATCTCGAATCGTTGCGGCTTGCATTGCGGACCCCTACGCGGGAGCGCGTATTCCAGATCAAGCGAGCGCTCCAAGCCGGCATGTCGGTTCGGGAGATTAGTGAACTCTCTCGCATCGATGAGTGGTTTCTGAGTCAGCTGGAAGAGCTGGTACAGGCCGAAGTCAGTTTCAGTGATGCCGATGCAGTCGATGCAGAACTAATCAGGTCTATGAAGCGACTGGGCTTCTCGGACAAGCAATTGGCTGAGCTAAGAGGCAAAACCGAGCAGGATTTCCGTCAGCTCCGCTGGGATCTGGGTGTTCATCCGAGCTACAAGGTCGTTGACACGTGCGCCGGAGAGTTCCCGGCGGCCACACCGTACTACTACTCATGCTACGACGAAGAGAACGAATCTGAGTCCCTGGGTGACAAGGGCATCGTTATTCTGGGAAGCGGGCCAAATCGGATTGGTCAGGGAGTGGAGTTCGACTACTGTTGTGTCCGGGCCGGGCTCGCGTTTCGTGAGTTGGGTTACCGCACTATCATGATCAACTCCAATCCTGAGACGGTGTCAACCGATTTCGACATCTCCGACAAGCTGTACTTCGAACCGCTGACTCTCGAAGACGTGCTGGAGATAGTCCGGTTGGAGCAACCGATGGGGGTCGTGGTGCAACTTGGCGGGCAGACCCCTCTCAAACTCACCAAGGCGCTAGAGGCGGCGGGTGTGACCATATTGGGCACCAGCCCCGAAGCCATCGACATAGCCGAAGACCGCAAGCGGTTCGAGGAACTGGCGCGGAAGTTGGGTGTCACGCAGCCGGCCAACGGGACCGTTACCGAGATCGAAGCTGCCGTGGCGGTGGCCGTGCGTATCGGGTACCCCGTGCTGGTGCGACCGTCGTACGTGCTGGGTGGGCGGGCAATGGAGATCGTGTACGATGAGCCGTCACTGCGCAACTACTTCCAACGCGCCGTGGAGGTGTCACCCGACCACCCCATCCTCATCGACTCTTTCTTGGAAGACGCATTCGAGGCCGACGTAGATGCCATCTGTGACGGTGAACGCTGTGTGATCGCTGGCGTGATGCAGCACATCGAGGACGCAGGCATCCACTCCGGCGATTCAGCGTGTGTGCTGCCGTCCTATCTGATCGAGGAATCAGCGGTGGAAGCGATGCGCCGCCACACCAAGGAATTTGCCTTGGCCTTGGGAGTAGTGGGCCTCATGAACGTGCAATTCGCCGTAAAGGATGGTGTGGTTTACGTGCTCGAGGTGAATCCCCGTGGGTCTCGGACGATCCCGTTCGTGAGCAAGGCCACTGGTGTCTCGATGGCGAAGCTAGCGGCATCCGTGATGATCGGGCGCAGCCTCGATGAACTAGGTGTGTCGGACGAGGTCGTTATGCCCTACGTGGCGGTGAAGGAGGCCGTATTCCCGTTTACCAAGCTACCCAATGTGGACACGCTGCTCGGGCCCGAAATGCGATCAACGGGTGAGGTTATGGGTCTCGCCGACAGCTTTGGGATGGCGTTTGCCAAGGCGCAGACCGCTGCCGGTGACACGCTACCGTTGGAGGGTGCCGTGTTCGTCACCGTCCACGATCGTGACAAGCCGACCGTGACACCGATCGTGCGTCGGTTTCACGAGATGGGATTCCGCATTCTCGCCACAGAAGGCACGGTACGGCATCTGAGAGGTCGCGGTGTTCCGGCGGAGCGGGTACTGAAGGTGCATGAGGGAAGGCCCAACGCTGCAGACCTCATTCTGTCAGGTGAAGTCCAACTGCTCATCAACACGCCGTTGGGCAAGCTTACCCAAATAGACGACTACTTCATTCGTAGGACGGCGCTGCAACACGGCGTGCCATACACTACCACCATGTCGGCGGCGAGCGCCGCGTGCGATGCCATCCTGGCGCTGCGAAGCCGCCGCGGGAGCGTGCGGTCTCTGCAGGAGTGGCACGAGTACGCCAGGCAGTTGGAGGAATCGGTTTGGAAGGGGAATGTGGCGGTGTATTTCGATGACCAAGATTCCGCTAGATAGCCTCAGCGAACTTGCTTCGCGCGTCCGCGGCACGGTTGAGTTCGACGAGGCGCTTGCCCGCTACACGACCTACCGCATCGGCGGTGCTGCGGCCGCATTGGTTGCACCCCAGTCCACCGAAGATGTTGTTGCAGTGCTGCAGTTCTGTAATGATGCCGCGATACCCTGGCTAGCCCTCGGCCTCGGCTCCAACGTGCTCATCAGTGATGCCGGCTTCGACGGTGTCGTGATCCGCTTGGGTAAGGGGATGGATTGGGTCGATGAGGATGTCGACGGGCCGGAGGTGTGGCAGGTGGGTGCAGGTATGCCCACACCGAGGTTAGCCCGTGTCACCGCCCGAGCGGGTCTGTCGGGTATTCATCGCTTGATCGGCGTACCCGGCACGGTGGGTGGCGGAGTCGTTATGAACGCCGGTGCTCATCGCCAGGACTTCAGCCAGACTGTGCGGTCCATTGAGCGGGTCGACTCGGATTGCACTGTGCGGACGGTGCCTACCGACGAAATCTCATGGCGCTACCGTTCCAGTGGAATCGATCGGGCCATTGTGACGGCGGTGACCTTCGGATTTGAGCCAGCCGATCCTCGGGTTCTCGAACGCGACATCCAGCGCCACTACGAATGGCGGCGCCAGGGCACCCCGTTTGACGAGCCGTGCTGCGGTTCCGTGTTCCGCAATCCCGAGGGGCGGCAGCGGCGCAGCGCCGGGCAACTGATCGACGCTGCCGGGCTCAAGGGATTTCAGGTTGGCGGCGCACAGGTCTCTGACCGGCATGCGAATTACATTGTTAATCGCGGGACAGCGACAGCCTCGAATGTGAAAGCGGTGATTGAGGCAGTGCGAGAGAGGGTGTTGGCTGAGTTTGGCATTGAACTGCAATTGGAAGTGCGGATAATCGAATGAATAGGCAGAAGGAGCACAGATGAGTGACTATTTCGTCCATGAGAGTTCCTACGTCGACGACGGTGCCACGATCGGTTCCGGCACAAAGATCTGGCACTTCTGCCATGTGATGCCTGGCGCCGAGATCGGTGAGCGTTGCAGTCTGGGTCAGAACGTGGTTGTCATGCCGGGTACAAAGATCGGCACCAACGTGAAGATCCAGAACAACGTGTCGATTTATGAGGGGGTTGTCCTGGAGGACGACGTCTTCTGTGGGCCATCCTGTGTGTTTACCAACGTGGGCACCCCGCGTTCCCACGTGTCCCGCAAGGACGAGTACGAAATTACTTTGGTCAAGCGAGGCGCCTCGATCGGGGCCAACGCCACGGTGATATGTGGCAGTACGCTGGGTGAGTACTGCTTCATTGGAGCTGGAGCGGTAGTGACGTCTGACGTGCCGGACTATGCGCTCATGGTTGGTGTGCCGGCACGCAGGGTTGGCTGGATGTGCTATTGTGGTGAGCGTCTCCGCTTGAGCGGGGGTGCGGCAACCTGCAATCGGTGCCAACGGAGCTATCGGGAAGAGAATGGCCGTCTGGAGTCGATTGATCCCCCCGTGTGAGCCGGGTAAATTACTAAGTTTTCAACACTTGGACATATCATCATGATTCCACTACTGGACCTCAAGGCCCAGTTTGAGACTATAAAAGAGGACGTCTTACCAGCCCTACTCGAGGTCGCCGAGAGCCAACGGTTCATCATGGGCGAGCCGGTCAAACAGCTCGAGGAAGCGATTTCCAAATACGTGGGTGCCGAGTTCGCGATCGCCTGCGCCAGCGGGACAGATGCTCTCTTGCTATCGCTCAAGGCCCTCAAGTTGGAGCCCGGCGACGAAGTCATAACCTCGCCGTTTACGTTCTTTGCCACAGCCGGTGCCATACACAATGCAGGTGGCACTCCTGTTTTCGTAGATATCGAGCCAGGTACGTTCAACATCGATCCGGCGCTGGTTGAGGCAGCCATCACCGACCGGACCAAAGCAATCGTTCCGGTGCACCTGTTTGGTCAGATGGCTCGGCTGGAAGACCTGCTGCCACTTTGTGAGCAACATGGTCTGGCGCTGATCGAGGATGCGGCCCAGGCTATTGGGGCGCGTCGTGAGATTGATGGTGAGTGGCGCATGGCCGGTGAACTCGGAACAACCGGTGCCTTCTCGTTTTTCCCCAGCAAGAACCTCGGTGGTTGGGGTGACGGGGGGATTATGACTACTCAGGACGTCGATCTCGCCCAGCGTCTGGCTAGGCTGCGTACGCACGGTGGTGCCAAGCAGTACC
>JAUVRV010000157.1 GCA_030597435.1 Gemmatimonadales bacterium
ACCCGTGCGGGACGCTGGGGCACTTACGGCATCATGGTGTCGATCCGACACGCGGGTGGCATCGAAACCCGATACGGTCATATGAGAGGCCTGGCGTCCGGAATCAAGCGGGGCGTGTACGTGGAACAGGGCCAGGTCGTCGGGTACGTGGGAATGACTGGGCTGGCAACAGCTCCGCACGTACACTATGAGATTTTGAAGAGCGGTGTACACAGAGATCCTCGCGATCTGCTCGAGAAGGAACCGGGCAAACCCATTCCAGCCGAACTCCGTGCGGAGTTCGCGGTTGTCATGGCGCAGTACAATGCGCTCCTCAGGGCCCGTCAGCCGATGTTGGTATCGGCTGGTCCCGACAACTAATCCTTCCGGGAAACACCAGCTGTGCGGCTCTATCCCGCCATTGACCTCAAGGGCGGTCGCGTTGTTCGTTGGGTCGAAGGCGAAACGACTCGAGAAACCGTCTACGGTGATGATCCGTTCGGCAGGGCCAAGTATTTTGTGGATCAGGGAGCGAAGTGGCTCCACGTTGTTGACATGGACCGGGCTTTCCGGACCGGGGGGGACAATCTCGAACTGATACGCCGCATCGCGCTCATACCCGAGGCGATGATACAGGTCGGCGGTAACATCGACTCGGTCGAGTGGGCTCGGGATGCAGTGGCTGCCGGTGCTGCCCGTGTAGTTGTCGGTACTCGCGCCGCGCTCGACGCGGAGCTGTTCCAATCTCTCGTGCAGGCGGTCGGCCCCAACCAGTGTGCGTTGGCTCTCGACACCCGTGATGGCAACCTGGCGCTGAGGGTGAGTGATGTTCCTGTGACGCTGTCAACAGGCGCTGTGGTGCAACGTGCCCTCGATTTGGGTGTACGGACGATCGTGTATCGTGATCTTGCCCGTGACGGGCTGGTGATGGGGGCGGACATCGATGGAGCTGGCGCAATAGCCTCGCTTGACGTCGACGTAATCGTGGCGGGGGGTGTCGCGGGACTCGACGACATAACATTGGCCGCGCGGCGCGGTATGGCCGGTGTGATCGTTGGGAGGGCGCTATATGAGGGCCGGTTCACGTTGCGAGAGGCGATCGAGTGTTCACGGTAGCGCTGCTGGCGATTCCGTTGGCCCTGTGGGCGGGTTTCGTGTATCTGGGGCGCGAACAACTCGGTGCTGTAGGACTGGGACTGGCCATGCTCAGGACAGTTGGTGTCGCCGCACTCTTGCTGTTGCTCATCAATCCGGACCGTGCCGTACGGGTAGCGGGTGGTGCGCCTGTGATTCTGTTGGATGGATCGCTCAGCATGGGTGTGGCCGGCGGAGGGTGGGCTCGTGCTCTGGATACCGCGTTAGCACTGGCCGGTGACGAAGGAACCGTCACCAGGTTCGGCGCGGGTGTCGCCCCGTTTGATACTCTGCCACCGTCGGCGGCGACCACTCGACTGAAGCAGGCCCTGAACACGAGCCGCGCCTCGGGTGGTCCGATCCACGTCGTGACCGACGGTGAGATCGGGGACATAGCCGCCATCACACCGGACGCTCTGAGAGACGTCGCCTTCGTTATAATCCCGAGAGACACGGTACCGGACGCAGCGTTGCTCGATGTGCACGTGTGGGACCGGGTTCGACAGGCGGACTCCTTAGATGTCGCGGTCACGATTGGAACCTGGGGCAGTGGCCTGGCCGAGTCGGCCAACATCGAACTGATCTCCAATGGTAGAGTGCTGGCAGTCAGGCCGGTGGAACTGCCACCGGCACCTGGCGTCGGCCGCCGGCAGCTGCGGTTACCCCCGGGGTTGCTACCTCCGGGTGTGCACGTTGTGCGCTTCCGTCTGGTTACTGCGGGCGACTCCATACCGGGCGATGATCGACGCACACGTATCATCACGGTTACCGAGCAGCCGGGGATCGTGGTGGTGGCGGATCCAATCGACTGGGAGGGCAGATTCCTTGCATCAGAGCTGGGTGCAGTTGCGCTGACAGCGGTCCGAGCTTTTCGCCGCGTGGGTGACAACTCCTGGATCGACATGAGTTCGCTCGGGCCGGTGACTGTCGAGGCTGTTCGTGACGCCGCCCGTCAGGCGTCGATGCTAGTCGTGAGAGGTGGCAACGCGCTGGGAACAGACTTGGGCGCAAGGAATCAAGCTGTATGGAATTGGCCCGCAGGGCGTGACACTACATTTCGCTTCCTGCGTGGAGACTTGTACCTGAATGGTGCAATGCCCTCTTCGCCTCTGACGGGCAAGTTGGCTCTGATCGACTGGGAATCACTGCCACCATTGACCGGGGTGGTGCCGGTTGCACCTGGCAGCTACGAGTGGATTGCTCTCTTGGGAAGGCTGGCTCGGCGAGGTGCCGAGCGTCCGGTTCTGATTGGACGCGAGGTAGGTGGCGTTCGCCAGTTGGTCACCACGGGGTCCGGCGTGTGGCGCTGGGGATTCCGCGGCGGCGCCCCACGCGAGGCGTACAGGACTCTGCTTGCCAGTGGTACAGACTGGCTGCTCGAGTCGGGAGCCCGTCGGGTCCGTGAGACACTCACCGCAAGTCCCGTGGTCTCATATGGCGAGTCGACCACGTTTCGCTGGACAGTGGATCCGATTCCCGACTCGCTGACAGTCGCGTTCACGTCGGCCGAAAGCGGTGTGGTCGATACCGCAACACTTTGGTTCGACGCGGGAGGAATAGCCATTCCCAATCTGTCGCCGGGTGCTTATGTATGGCGTGTCACCAATGGTCGTACCTCAGGAGTGATCGCTGTGGAGGAGTACTCAGAGGAGCTGCACCCCCGTACGGTATTCACCGCAGGCGGTGACAGTGTTGCGGGCACGACGCTCGTCGAGAGGTACGCTCGGGAGAATTGGTGGTTGTTTGTGATCGTAATAGTGGCCTTGGCTGGTGAGTGGGGATGGCGCTACCGCAAGGGATTGCCATGAGAGGTGGACTGTGGCAGCGGTTAAAGCGTGTTGCCTTGACCGACGTCTCGGTGTTGGTGAAGGGAATCGATCGGCATTCGCTGGATGACGTGGAACGTGTTCTGGCCGAGGCCGATTTCGGGGTGACGGCATTCGATCTAGCGGAAGAACTCGAAGACAAGTGGCGGCGCGGCACGCTGAAGACGCCGGATGCCGTGCGAGCGTGGCTCAAGCAGGGAATCGTGGAGCGATTGGGTGGTACGGTGCACGGCAGTGACCTCAACCTGGGTGATGGAGATGGACCGGCAGTCGTGATGCTGCTTGGTGTGAATGGAGTTGGCAAGACGACGCAGATAGCGAAGTTGGCTCACAGGCTGCAGGCGGCCGGGCACAGTGTGTTGCTGGCCGCTGCCGACACGTTCAGAGCTGGCGCACGGGAGCAAATCAGCGTATGGGCCTCTCGACTGGACCTTCCGTGTGTGACCGGCACCAAGGGAGGGGACCCGGCGGCGGTTGCATTTGATGCTGTGGAGGCGGGCACGGCCCGTGGCGTCGATGTGGTCCTGATCGACGCTGCAGGGAGACTACACACGCACGGCGATCTCATGGAGGAACTCAAGAAGATCGCTCGGGTGGTTGGTCGCAAGCGGGAGGGCGCGCCTCAGGAAAGCCTACTGGTGCTGGACGGCACAGTGGGACAGAACGCGCTGCAACAAGGAAGGACGTTTGCGGCAGCCGTACCCGTCACCGGCCTCATCATTACCAAGCTCGATGGCACTGCCAAGGGCGGTTCCGTAGTCGCGCTCCGTCAAGAACTCGAGATCCCGATTCGATTCCTGGGCGTGGGTGAAGGCCTCGAAGACCTGGAGCTGTTTGACGCCGACGTCTTCGCCGACCGACTTCTCTCCGACTGATGGCGTTGGCGCTCGACACCCCGGTCCAGTTCCTCAAGGGCGTCGGGCCTCGTCGCGCAGAGGCGTTCCAGCGGATCGGGATCGCCACAGTCGAAGACCTTCTCTACCACGTGCCGCACCGCTACCTCGACGCAACGTCGGTCACACCGATTGCCAAGGCCGCGGTGGGAAGCGATGTGACTCTGGTGGGCCGCGTGGTATCAAAAGCGGTCGTTCCCACACGCCGGCGACTCAGGATCTTCAGAGCGGTCATTCGAGACACGTCGGGAATCGTCGAGTGTGCGTGGCCGGGGCAAGCGTATCTCGACCGCGTCATCAAGCAGGGTCAACTGCTATTGGTCACAGGACCGGTGAAGCACTACCACGGGCGACAGGTCGTGCCAAGAGAGCAGGTCGTACTAGCTGAAGCGGACGACGAAGAACGCGAAGACGAGGTGGGGAGCGGCATGGTGCTGCCCGTTTATCCGGCGACCGAGGGCCTGAGCCATCGTCAGATCCGCAGGGTGATAGCGGACCATCTCGACCGGATGCTCGGCTGCGTGACAAGCGGTCAGTCAAGCGACGTGGCTGCCGAGTTGAACCTCCTGTCCCTGCGGGAAGCGTTCGCGGCTTTGCACCGTCCCACCTCAGCGGCACAACCTGAATCTGGTCGGCGCCGTCTGGCGTTCGACGAGCTATTCGATCTCCAGTTGGTGGTGGCGCGGGCCCGTTACCTGGCCACGAGTGCTCACAAAGGCTACCAATTTGAGATCAAGAAGGAACTCACCACGGCCTTGAAGCGAGATTTGCCGTTTGAACTCACAGCCGATCAACGTAAGGCCGTGCGCGAGATCACCAGAGACATGACGGCTGCAGACAGGATGCATCGTTTGCTGATGGGTGATGTTGGAACCGGCAAGACTGTCGTGGCATTGTTCGCGATGCTCTTGGTGCTGGAGAACGAGCACCAGGCAGTGTTCATGGCTCCCACCGAATTGCTCGCCGAGCAACATGCTCAGACCATCACGACCCTACTGGCGCCGCTGGGTCTGGTGCCTGAGGTTCTGATAGGGAGGCTCTCCCAGGGTGAGAAGAAGGCGATCAGAGAGAGGATTGCAGACGGAACCAGTCGCATCGTGGTTGGTACCCACGCTCTCATTCAGGAAAACACTCGATTCTGGCGGTTGGGTCTGGCCGTAATCGACGAACAGCACCGGTTTGGAGTCGAACAACGGGCTGCGTTGATCGAGAAGGGTGAAGCACCGGATGTGTTGCTTCTGTCGGCCACACCGATACCGCGAACGCTGGCGCTGACCCTCTATGGTGATCTCGACATCTCGACCTTGAAACAGAAACCAGTGAGTCAAACACCGGTTAAGACCGGTGTGCGGTCGGACAAGGATCGCTCAGCGATCTATGGGTTCCTCCGGGAACAGTGTAAGCGGGGTCGTCAGGCCTTTGTCGTCTATCCCGTGATAGACGAGTCTGAGAAAGTGGACCTCAAGGCGGCGACGACGATGGCAGTCGAACTCGAGAAACGGCTGGCTCCACTGTCTGTCGGCCTGGTCCACGGCAAGCTGAAAGCCGATGACCGCGACGCCGTAATGCGTCGGTTCCGGGATGGCGATCTCGATGTGCTCGTTGCCACGACCGTGATTGAAGTCGGGATAGACGTACCCAACGCGACCGTCATGGTGATCGAACACCCTGAGCGATTCGGGTTGGCTCAACTACACCAACTGCGGGGCCGGGTAGGCCGCGGCGCAGAGGAGGGGCACTGCATCCTGCTGACCGACGACTACGTATCGGCCCGAAGACTCAAACAGTTCGCCCGCACCTCCGACGGATTCAAAATTGCGGAACTCGATCTCAAAGAGCGCGGTATAGGAGAGCTGGCGGGTGTGCGCCAGTCTGGTGGCTTCAACCTGAGGTACGCCGACCTGGCAACAGACGACGACCTCGTGAATGTTGCTCGGCGGGCTGCCCTGGGGATCATCGCCGACGATCCCAACCTGTCACGCAAGTCCCACCTTGGACTGCGCCAGCGCATAGAACGGCGCTATGAGCGGGGAATGGAACTCTTCAGAGTCGGGTGAGAACCTCAATTGGCTCGGTGGTGAGTACCGCTCAGCCTTGTCGGGTAATGAACTACGCACGGGGAAAAGGGGACCACAATGACCAGTGAACTAGCGAAGAAGCAGTGCGTACCGTGCCGGGGTGGAGTTCCGGCGCTGCAGAGTGATGAGATCGAGTTGCTGCTCGGCCGATTGGGCGGTGACTGGAAAGTCGTGGACGATCATCACCTCGAGAAGGAGTATGAGTTCAGCGATTTCGCCGCAGCCTTGGCCTTCACCAACGCAGTCGGGGCCATTGCTGAGGAGCAAGGACACCACCCGGACATCTATCTGGCTTGGGGCAAGGTCGGGTTGAGGATCTGGACCCACAAGGTTGGAGGCCTGACGGAGAGCGACTTCATCCTCGCGGCAAAGGCTGATCAGGCGGACCGCCATCGTTGACACCAGTGCCAACGTTTACTACGATTCCGATTCCATGCCTTCCCAAACACAAATCCGAGATCTCCCGGGCCTGGTTGGCCAAACGGTGACGACAAACGGCTGGATCGCAACAACCAGATCCAGCGGCAAGATCGCGTTCACTGTGCTCCGCGACGGTACAGGCTATCTCCAGTGTGTGGTGGTGAAGCAGGAGGTGGACGAATCGACGTGGGAGACCGTGCGGCAGCTGACACAGGAAACGTCGGTTGCTGTTACAGGTGAGGTCCGGG
>JAUVRV010000388.1 GCA_030597435.1 Gemmatimonadales bacterium
CCAACGTTGGGCCGCTTCGTCGGACAGGAGTTCGATCTTGCCAGATGGGGTAGGGAACACGTAATCTGAGAACGCAACCTCCTGGTGACCTGGTGCCAGCACCGGTCCTTGGCGCAACCGCGCCAGAGACAAAGCGGCAAACGGTTCGAGCTGGCCATTCAAGAAGTGCTCTATCGCTTCATCGCCGGGCTCCGGTATGCGCCCCAGTAACTCGTGTTCGTTGAAGCCTAGTCGGCCGGCGAGCAGGTAATAGACCTCCGACTCCGGCTTCACCTCACCCGGCGGGTCCATCACCTTCTGCTTCAATTGTATGTACGGATGCCAATAGGCACCGATTACGTCTGATTGCTCGAACATCGTCTTTGCCGGCAACACGAGATCTGCTTCGCGTGCTGTGTCAGTCATGAACTGATCGACAACCACGCGAAAGTCGAGCGCGCGGAACGCCTCGAGCACCGTGTTCGTTTCGGGGTTCTGTGTAACCGGGTTACCGCGTTCGACCCACACCATGCGCAGTGGCGGGTTCTTGGTGGCGAGCATGTGTTGACCCAGCAGAGCGGTCGAAATCGAAACGCGGATGCGCCCGTCCGGATTCTCAGGTGGGAAGAACGCGATCGGATCTTTCACCGCGTCGAAGATGGCACTCTGCAAATTGGCGTACACCCATCCGGCGCCTGGTTTGCCGATGTTGCCGGTGATTGCGAGCAGTGCCAGGATCGAACGCAGCGTCTGACCGCTGTTGGTATAGCGTTGCATCCCGAAGCCGGCGCTGATGGTCATGGGCGACGTGGTTGCTATCAATTCCGCTAGCCGGTGGATGTACTTGACCGGTACGTCGGTGATCTCGGCCGCTCTTTCCGGCGTCAACTGCTGCACCGATTGTGCGAACTCTTTGAAGCCGAGCACGTGTTGCTCGATGAAAGTGTGATCGACGTTGTCTTGCCCGATCAACAGGTGGGCGACGGCTAGCGCGAGTGCGCCATCGGTACCGGGTCGCGGTTGAATCAACAGCTCGGCGCGCTCCGAGGTCTGCGTGCGTCGTGGGTCGATGACCACCAGCTTCGCGCCGGAGTCCAGCGCCTGGTCCACGAACACCATCTGATGGATGTTCGTCTCGGCGGCGTTCTTGCCCCACATCACGATCAGTTTCGCGTTGGCGAGATCCCAAGGCACGTTGTGCTTGTTGTCGCCCAGCGTAAGGCGGGTAGCCTCGAGTCCGGCGGGCCAGCAGAGATCGCCGTACGTGGTTGTGCAGCCACCGTAAAGCTTCCAGAACTCCATACCCACAGCGTTGAGTAGGCCCTTGGTACCGCTGCCGGAGTAGTAGAGCACACTCTGCGGTCCCGTCTCATCCCTGATCCGTATCAGGTTGGAGACAATGAGATCGAGTGCACCCTCCCATGAGATGTGTTCGAACTCCGACGTACCGGGATTGCGACGCTGTGGGTACAAGATCCGGTCTGGCGAACGGACCCGCTCCACGTAACTCAGTCCCTTGAGACAGGTGCCTTCCGGTGTGGCGAGATTGTCGGGGTGGGGTTCCACCCGTCGTAGTCGGCCGTTCTCGACCTCGACGCGCATGCTGCACGTGCTGTAGCAGTTCCGGGGGCAGGCGGTAGTGTAGACGGTCATCTACTGGATCGTGGCTCAGGGAGGTGGTGTGGTCAAGGGGGCTGGGGCCTTGGGTAGGTCAGAAGGCGCAAGATTCCACATTATGAATTGAGCACCATAGATCCGACCTTCATTCTCAATTCACGGACTCTTCATGCGGTTTGCGGAGGTCCGGTGTATAGAGATGCTAGCCGGGTTTTCCTTCTACGATCGAGGGCGATCCGTGACCTCATCCCTCATCAAAACCCAGTTCGCTGTGCTGGCTTCGCTGCTTGTGGTTGGTGCCTGTTCCGATGGGACGGGGCCGGAGGGTGGCGTATTGAGTCCTAGCTATCTGCTTCCATCCGTCTCGGTGGGAGAGTCCCACGCCTGTGGTCTGGCAAGCGATGGATACGCTTACTGCTGGGGAGCGAACGATTACGGGCAGCTGGGCAACTCCTCACACGGGGGCTATCCGGAGGGTGACCAATACACGCCAAGGCGCGTTACCGTCAACCGAAGGTTCGTACAAATCAGTGCGGGCGCCACACACAACTGCGCCGTCACAGCTGATCGCGAGACCTACTGCTGGGGCAGCAACGAACACGGTCAAGCCGGGAACCCTCATTACGAGAGGATCCAGGTGCCGCTGATGATCGCGAGCGACTTGGAGTTTCACATAGTGAGCGCCAGGTACTCACATACATGCGGATTGACGTCGGATGGCAAGGCCTATTGTTGGGGATATAACCATCGGGGGCAGTTGGGGGTCGACACATCCATTCATAGCAGCAGCCGACCAGTGTCTGTCGGTGGGGACTTGAGGTTTCGGGCGATCGCTGCGGGAGGGTCACACACCTGCGGAATCACGCATTCGGGCGATGCGTATTGCTGGGGCGGATCGATGGACCTGTTCCTTGAACCGGTGCGGGTGGTGACGGACTCTCTGGTGTTCACCGAGATCAGCGCAGGCGTGTACTACACGTGCGCGATCTCGGCCGACATGCACGCGCATTGCTGGTTCGACGACTATCAATCAACGAGACCTCTCAGTATCGGTTTCCCGTTGATTAACAACACCGTAGGTAACGGCTATGGATGCTCAGTGACCACTGATCACGATGCCTACTGTTGGGGTGACAACTACCATGGGCGGCTTGGCACGGGAGACACGGAGTACCGCCGCGTACCGGCATTGGTCACGGGAGGGCTACAGTTCAATCTCGTAAGCACTTTTGATCAGACCACATGTGGGGTGACGCTCGGCGGTGAGACGTACTGCTGGGGATGGAATTATCGGGGACAGGTTGGCAACGGATCTACGGAGGAGAGCTGGGTTCCGGTCAAGGTGAATATTCCATGACACATACGCATTCGTACTCCAGCGGGACCTTGGTCGCAGCACTGGCCACTGTCGCAGTGATGTCGGCATCCTGCTCCGATCAGACAACGGCGCCGTCAACTGGCCCAGTTGCGACCGTTCACATGTACTCTACATACAGCCTGTTTGTTTCGTTGTGGACCAATCAACAGCTGCATGCCACGGCGAGAGATTCGAGCGGCAACGAAGTAATAGATGCGGAGCTGACTTGGACCTCCAGTGACACGTCCGTTGCCTGGGTGGACTCCAATGGACGGGTTACCGCGGTCGGGAATGGAAACGCAACCATCGTGGCCGCAGCCGACGGTGCGTCTGATTCCTGTGCCGTAACCGTGGCGCAGGTCGTGGCATCCATAGATCTGTACAACGATACGA
>JAUVRV010000416.1 GCA_030597435.1 Gemmatimonadales bacterium
CATGGAAGTCACCAAGACCATGCTCATTACCCTCGTGACTCCGCTCATCGCCGTCATGCTTGGCATCATATTCCTCGATGAGGAGTTGTCATGGCGAACCGCGGTCGGCGGAGCTGCCATAGTCGCAGGCATTGGCCTCGTCGTATGGCAGGGAGCGGCAGTGCTGCAACAACGTGCAGCGTTCTGGTTTGCCAAAGGGAAACGGGCCGACGCCACACACGGTGACACCGACCCGTTCTGACTTGTTGCTTCCCCCGCTCGACGAGCTAGATGCGATTCCGCTCGTAGAGCAGGTTACGCGGTGAGTAGATCCACTCATACTTGCGAGTGAACAGATTGCCTGCATTCACTGACCGGTGAATCCGGTCAGCCCCGACTTCAGCTCTAATCCGTACTCCCGTGATGTCATCGAAATCGTTCGTGATGTCCCCGTCGGCGGAGTTTGCTGCATCAGCCTCATCGCCATCTATGAACAGCAGCGACACCTCGAATGACTGGACACCGTACGCAATGGTCTCCGCCGCCGGTGTTCCATCCAGATTGAGCGTTTCCGCTCGCTTGAGTTCCGTGCCATCCAGGTAGTAGATGACCGCACTAACCTTCTGAACGAAACTACTGAACCGATCTAACAACACACCCCCGGCCAGTCCGGCTGCATAGTGCAGGATCAGCGGTGCGGCGGTGAATTCTATGGCAACGGTCGCACCATAGTCCGCGATCTTCTGTATCAATATCAGTCGCCGTTCATCGTTCACTTGCAGTCGAGCAAGATCACCGACTTCAAGGTCGAAGCTCCCGTCTGCAGCCTTCTGTAGGTTGATGCACCGCGCTCCGCACGTACCACCGGGGTTCAGCGGATTGTTGACACCGGCGGGTGGATCGATCTGGTAAGGCGGGGATTCGTTCGGCATGAACGGAATCCTGAGCATCGTGATCGTATCACCCCACACGGCCAAACTGCCAAATGAAACAGTGCTGACAAGCCCAACACCGGTTCCCTGGAAATCCCGTTCTAGAGACATCTCCATATAACGGGCGTCCCGGTACACATCCTCCCGGATTTCATTCCCCTCCAAACTGCGCCACATCCCAACTGCAAACGAAAGGGCACCGGAGAGTACAATGATGCCCACTGTCAGAGAGATCATGACCTCGATGAGCGTGAATCCCCGGTTCTCTGCAGCCATTGGTCTCGACATCTGTCTCACCCCCTAAGCTCCGCCAATGTAGAAGGCGTACGTCATGAGTTCGATCGGTGCCTGAGAACGTAGATAGTCCACTACGACGCGGATCTCCTTCAAGTTCCGACCCGCATCCGCCACCTTCACGGTTCTGGTGAACGAACCCTGGCTGTTGGGTTTGCCTTCTCCATCGACCTTGATCGCCGCCTCTGACAGAATGTCTTTGGGATCCATCGCCCGAAGCGTCTCCATGTGTGCTCGGGCAATCGCCACGGCGGTGGAGCGCGCAGACGATTGGGTCTGCACCCTCATGACCTCGGCCCCCGTCCGCGACAGGGCTAGCACCCCTACCGAGAACATGGTTATGGCCACGAGCACCGAGATCAAACTGAATCCAGATTCATTCTTCATTGCCATGTTCCCCCCGCGAACGTCCATGATTGGAATGAGCCCGCAGCCGTTATGGATACCGCCGACACAGCGTTCGGATCGCTCGCATGTACGAGGTATATCGTGCCTCTTGAACCAAAAGGCTCAGTCACACCGCGAGCGCTGAATTCGACCGTATTGCTTGCCAAGGTGACTGCGCCACCCCCCGGATCGTTAGGGTGCGCGCTGGCGCTCCCACGCCCGAATATGACTCCGCCCCGTAGATTGACTTTCCCACGGGCACGCAACGCATCACTCTCGGCTTTTGTGAGGCCGAAAAGGCCGTCCCGGTTATCATCCAAGTAACCGGTATACGAGTTGTCTACTTCATTGAACACGATTCTAGCATTCTGCTTGGTTGCCATCGCTCTGGTCCGAGCTACCTCGAGATCTCGCACCATCTGTTGTGCGGCCAACCGTACCCTCTTGTTGTTGCTCACCCTGATGCGTGGGATGGTGATGGCGAACAAGATGCCCATCATCGCCAGTACGAATATTATCTCGATCAGCGTGAACCCTCGCCGTCCAGGCGAGCCGACTAGCACCATGACATGATATCCTATTTCACGCGCTGGGGTCCAGCCTAGTAGGCGGGCCTGAACGCTGTGTGAATCACGTTCCCCACCACAGGTGTTCCCGGCGGCAAGTTGGCCGGGTCCTCGAACCGCGTGTCGAACATCCAGTTACGCGTCGGAGCCGTGTAGTAAATGCCGTAGCTCCACTGCCCGGCGGCCATTTGACTGGTCGAGAGTGAGACCAGCGACCCCCGATATGTCAATATCTTGCTCGGAGCAGTCTCCCAGTTCTCGATGAACCGCGGATAGTTCTCCACCCCACCGCCGTAGGGGTTGGCACCACAGTTGAACCAGTCACAGGCCGTTGCCGAGTGTCCGGCGAGAATCGCAATGTTGATTGCGGTGTTGGCTGCAATGGTCATTCCAGGTCCCGCATGAGCAGCGTCATTCCAAACGTTGGAAAGAAACGTGATTGCGTCGCCGACCATCGCCGCCGGCTGCCAGTTGTTCACGTTGTAATCACCCAGGATGTAGAATGGATGGTCCGTGGCAACCGTTATTGGGCTTCCGAGCTGACTTCCATTGAAGACGCGGACTATAGGATACA
>JAUVRV010000123.1 GCA_030597435.1 Gemmatimonadales bacterium
AGCGGCGGAGTTTCTGGCGGAGGCGCCGGCGGATGTGGCAGTCGTCGAGGCACCGGAGTCAGAGATCGAACCTGAGGTGGCACTGTTCGAGGTGGCGGAAACACCATCGGAGATCGCGGAGCAGCCGCCAGAGGTAGCGGAGCAGCCGCCAGAGGCACAGCCGGAAGTGACCGGACGGCCGGTCATTCCCCGTAGGGTGACCCGAGCACCGAAACCCACTCCACCAAAGCGGTCCAAGCCCGCTGCACCGGCCCCCGGTCCGCGTCCTGTGGCGTCAGCCGCTCCAGGTGAAGCGGTTGAGGAACGCCGCCGCGACCGCAAGCGTCGTAGACGTGGGAAGCGCTCACAGGTAGATCGAACTGCCGTTCAGGCCAACATCAGCCGTACGCTTGCCTCCATCAAGGGACCCGGTTCCAAGCGTTCGGCCCGACGCCGGGACGATGGCATGAGTGCCCGCGAGGCGGAGGAGATGCGCCGGGTTGAGGAGCGAGAGCGGGAGAAGACGACCATCAGGGTCAACGAGTTCATCCCGGTATCCGAGTTGGCCGGCACCTTGGACGTGCCACCGACGGAGATCGTCGCGTTCTGCTTCAAGGAACTCGGCATGATGGTGACGGTGAACCAACGCCTCGATTTCGACCAGATAGATCTGATCGCGGGCGAATTCGGATTCAATGCCATTCGCGAGGAAGAGTACATACCCGCGGAAGTAATGGCAGCGGAGCCCGAGGAGGCCGAAGAAGACCTCCAGCCCCGCCCCCCAGTTGTAACAGTCATGGGTCATGTCGATCACGGTAAGACCTCGCTATTGGACTTCATTCGCAAGGCCAACGTGATCGCGGGTGAGGCCGGCGGGATAACCCAGCACATCGGCGCGTACCATCTAATACTGCCGGACGGAAACGCCATCACCTTCCTGGACACACCCGGACACCAGGCGTTCACAGCCATGCGCGCACGTGGGGCGCAGGTGACGGACCTGGTGATCCTCGTTGTCGCGGCTGACGACAGGGTAATGCCGCAGACAATCGAGGCGATCAGTCACGCCAGAAATGCGGGTGTGCCGCTGGTGGTAGCTGTAAACAAGATCGACCTACCACAGGCCGACATCGAGCGAGCAAAGCAGGAACTGCTGCAGCAAGAGGTTTTGCTCGAGGACTTTGGCGGCGACGTCATGTGGGCGGCGATCTCTGCCAAAACAGGCGAGGGCGTAGACGACCTGCTCGAAAAGGTGGTGTTGCAGGCAGAGCTGCTGGATCTGAAGGCCAACCCTGACCGGCTCGCGACCGGAGCGGTCGTTGAGAGTACACTGGATCCGGGAAAAGGCCCGGTAGCGACGATCCTGGTTAAGGCGGGAACCCTGAAGGTCGGGGACAACTTCATTTGCGGGAACTTGGCAGGTCGTGTACGTGCGATACTGGATGAAAGAGGAAAGCGCGTCAAGTCCGCCGGTCCATCCATGCCGATTCAGGTGCTCGGCTTCGACGGCGTCCCGCAAGCTGGAGACACGTTCACGGTAATGTCCGAAGCGAACGCCGCACGTCAAATAGCGCAGCGGCGCCAACGCCTGGACCGTGAGGCCGTACATCGTCGGACCTCCAGGGCCGTTTCCCTCGAAGATCTGTCTAAGCGGATCGAGCGCGGTGAGGTGCAGCGGCTCAGGATCGTCATAAAGGCTGACCAAGGTGGTCCAGCCGAGGCCCTGGCTGACGCTTTCGCGCAGTTGTCGACCGATGAGGTGCAGGTCCAGGTCATTCAGAGGAGCGTGGGCGCAATCAGTGAAGGTGACGTCCTCTTGGCCAAGGCGTCTGACGCCATCATCGTCGGCTTCCATGTGCGACCCGACGCCAACGCCAGGGCTGCGGCTGAGCGTGAGAAGGTCGATGTACGCACCTACCGTGTCATCTATGAGGCTGTTGAGGACGTCAGGGAAGCGCTCGAGGGTCTGCTCAGTCCTGAGGAGCGAGAAATCATTCTCGGAGAGGCGGAGGTCCGCGAAGTGTTCAAGATCTCCGGCCTCGGCACGATTGCTGGCTGCTTGGTGCGCAACGGGTTCATCAAGCGAGGAGCGAAAGTTCGCGTCGTGCGGGATGAGGTCGAGATCTACGATTCTCGCGTATCGAGCCTCAAGCGGTTCAAGGAAGATGTGAGAGAGGTGAAGGAAGGTCTCGAGTGCGGTATCGGGGTTGAGAACTTCAACGACGTCAAAGTCGGCGATCTTCTCGAGCCGTACCGGATCGAAGAGGTAGCCCGGACACTCGAATCAGTAGCCGCCCATAAGGACGGGTAGTGATCGTTGGCACCGCGACCTGGGAACTGCATCTGGCGGGATGCAGATCCCTCAAGGACAAACGTCGTGTCATAAAGAGCCTCAAGGATCGTCTGCACCGCAGATTCAACGTCTCAGTAGCGGAGACCGATTACCAGGACACGTGGCAGCGAGCGGAACTGACCTGCTGTGTTGTTGCCACCGACAGACGACACGCGGAGTCGGTATTGAGTTCCGCGGACGGGCTCGTAGCATCTGATGGATTAACTCGCATAGTGGACTCCGCCACCAGTTTCTTGTGACCCGCTCATTCAAGCATCGTACCGAACGGTTGGCGGCCTTGATCAGAGAGGCAGTTGCCGACGCCCTTGCCACGGAGATCAAGGATCCGCGGATCGGGTTCGTTACCGTGACGGGCGTAACCGTGTCCGCCGATGTCTCACATGCGACTATCCGGATCAGCGTACTCGGCACGGATGCCGTGAAGGAATCCGCCATGGAGGGGCTGAAGCACGCCCGTGGATTCATCCGCACCTATCTGGCACGCCGATTGGATCTGCGAACCGCACCGGAACTACACTTCATACTCGACCGCGGACTGGAGCACGCGTCGCGCATAGATGCGATCCTGGACGAGTTGAGACAGCAAGAGCCGGGCTCCTGACAGACGGTCTCTTGTTGATCGACAAGCCCGCCGGGCCAACCGCACATGACGTGGTCGCGCATGTGCGCCGCACGCTGAAGATCCGTCGTGCAGGACACACTGGTACGCTCGATCCGTTCGCGTCGGGTTTGCTCGTGATCCTATTGGGTCGTGCCACGAGGTTGTCGCGCTTTGTCATTGACTTGCGCAAGACCTATTCGGGGACGATCCGGCTGGGAGAAACGACCGACACAGGGGACCCAACCGGGGAGGTGGTCGAGAGTAGCGACGATTGGGAAACCGTCACGGACAGTGACGTCGAATCAGCGATGGGTCGCCTGACCGGTTCTCTGACGCAGACTCCCCCCAGTTTTTCGGCCAAGAAGGTCGGTGGCCAGCGGGCCTACCGGTTGGCTAGGCGCGGAGAGCAGATCGAGTTGTCGCCGTGTCAGGTGCAGGTATATCGATTCCAGTTGCATAATCGGTCGGGACCGCTGGTCGAATTCAGCTGTGAGGTCGGCAGCGGCACCTATGTCAGAGCCCTGGCCCGGGATCTCGGGGCGGCCCTCGGCTGCGGAGCCCATCTCCAAGCCTTGCGACGCCAGACGGTGGGACCCTTCAACGTGGATCAAGCGGAGTCATTGGAAGAACTAGGAGCGACGACCGCACTGAGACCGGCGCTGGAGGCCGTGGCGCATCTGCCCGCGATCGTGATCGAGCGAGAATTGCAGGCCAAGGTACGCCATGGTCAGTCTATCCCGTCGACGGCGGACGCGGATGGACCGGTGGCGCTCGTGGCGGAGGACGAGCTGCTGGCGGTGGCGGAGTCGCGGGACGGAGTGCTCAAACCCAAAGTGGTGCTCAGGGGATGAGTCGCGAATCCAGCGGTATCGGCAATGACCGGGGTACGGTCATTACCGTGGGGACTTTCGACGGCGTTCATCTTGGACACAGACAAGTGCTCGAGACAATCACCCGACGCGCCCGCGAGGCCGACCACAAGAGCGTTCTCGTGACGTTCGAGCCGCATCCGCTCGAAGTGGTCAATCCGCAGGCGGCCCCAATGCTCTTGACCGTGGGGCACGAGCGCCGGGAGATACTGGCCCAGAGCGAGTTGGACATGGTCGTATTCCTCGAGTTCACGCGGGAACTGTCGCAGTACACGCCCGAGGACTTCGTGCGCATGCTGCTCGACCGGTTCAACCTGAAGGAACTGGTGATCGGATACGACCACGGTTTCGGAAAAGGTAGAGCGGGCAACGCCAGGCTCGTGACACAGTTGGGATCCCGCTTGGGGTTCGAGGTGGATGTGGTGGCCGAGGTAGATTTGGGTGCTCGACCGGTGTCCGCGACTTTGGTGCGGCGCGCCGTCACCGGTGGCGACCTCGGGTTGGCCCGCAAGCTACTGGGCCGTGCCTACTCGATGACCGCCGCGGTGGTTCACGGAGCTGGTCGCGGGAGGGACCTCGGGTTTCGCACGATCAACCTGGTGCTCGACAACCCCAGGAAGCTGCTGCCGCCTGACGGGGTGTATGCCGTGAGCGCAGAATGGCCCGAGGGAGCGTCCGGCGGGATGATGCACCTGGGTCCGAGGCCGACATTCTCTGATGAGGGTAGATCGCTGGAAGTACACCTGTTCGACTGGGAGGGAGACCTCTACGGTCAGCAGATCAAGGTCTGGTGGGTGGAGCGGTTGCGAAACATAACGCGTTTTTCTTCGGCTCAGGACCTACAGCGGCAATTGGCCGTGGACCTGGACGAGGCCAAGATCGCGTTGACACAGGATGCCGGCTTCGGTAACCATTAAATCTTTGCAAACATCGACGGAACCATGTTATCGAGCATACGGAATAGACTAATCGTGATCGGCGTCCTGGTGGCGGTCAGCGTGTTCTCGCTGATACCACGAGACGTGACGCAGCGGGTTCGGGGTGACGATGGAGCGATGAAGGACACCGTCATCAGACGCGTTCCGGTCAAGCTCGGGTTGGATCTCCAGGGGGGGATCCACCTGGCCCTCGAAATCGATGAGAGCAGGGGACAGGTGCAGGACCCCAGCGGTGCGATCGACCGCGCTCTCACGGTCATACGAACACGGGTCGACGAATTCGGTGTAGCCGAGCCGCTGATCCAAAAGGTCGGGACCGACCGGATTGTCGTCGAGTTGGCAGGGATCGACGACCCGGCACGCGCCAAGCAGATCGTACAGCGGTCGGCGTTCCTGGAGTGGCGCATCGTAGACATGGACGAGCGATTCAGAGCGGCACTACCGTCGATCGACCGCGCGCTCGTTCAGGCTGGTGTGACCACCACTTCGGCTGAGGCGGGTGCTGCCGCCACCCCCAGCGCCGTCGAGCAGCTTCTGGGAATCGACAGCGCAACTAGTGACTCGACAGCCGCCAGCGACTCGACCGACACGCTCGATCAACCGGGACCGATCAGCAGCCACCTGTCGATAAGCCAGAGTGGGATCCCGGGTGAGTTCATGGTCTTGGAGGAGAGTTATCCGTTGGTGGATAGCTTGATCAACCTGGAGGTCACTCAGCGGGCTTTGCCCCGAGGCGTGGATCTGGTTTGGGGGCAGCAGGCGACCTCGCTAGGGGCCAGATCTTATCGTCCGCTCTACGCCGTAGATGACCGTCCGATAATCACGGGTGAAGTTATATCGGACGCTCGCGCCACGATCGATCCGGTCAATCGGGGAGCCGTCGTCACGTTCCAGCTCACCCGGGCTGGGGGTCGCATACTCAGGCGTGAAACCGGCCGCCACATCGACCACTACATGGCGATCATGCTCGACGGACGGGTCAACCGTCAGCCGCCCATCATCAGATCTCAGATCTACCGCAACGGCCAAATTGAGTTGGGCGGCGCTCCACTCAGAGAGGCGGAAGACCTGGCGTTGCTGCTGCGCGCGGGCGCCTTGCCGGCGCCAGTCGTCATAGTCGAAGAGCGCACCGTTGGTCCCAGTTTGGGTCGCGACTCGATCCGCCAGGGGACCCGAGCAGCGATCGTTGCTGCAATTGTGGTACTGCTGGTCATGGCCCTCTACTATCGAGCGGCCGGGTTACTGGCCATTACTGCTCTGGGCTTCTATATCCTGTTCACTTTGGGAGGCCTCGCGTCACTCGACGCGACTCTAACGCTGCCGGGTCTGGCCGGGTTCATTCTGTCTCTCGGACTAGCTGTTGACGCCAATGTCCTGATCTTTGAGCGAATCCGAGAGGAACTCAAGCTCGACAAGACCCCGCGCGCAGCGGTCGACGAGGGCTTCCAGCACGCGATGCCGGCCATCATCGACGCCAACGTGACGACGGTGATCACGGCGGCATTTCTATACCAGTTCGGTACGGGACCTGTCAAGGGATTCGCGGTAACGCTTATCATCGGTATTGTCGCGTCGCTTGTGACGGCCGTGTTCGTAACACGGACTCTCTTCCTGCTTTGGCTCCAGCGACGCTCGGTAGCAGAAGGGCTTTCGATATAATGTTTCGCCTCTTTGATGACGCACACTACGACATTCTCAAGCACGCCAAGATCGCGTTCATTGTTGCCGCGGTCTTCACCCTACCGGGTCTGCTCTTACTGGCCATTCGCGGCCCCAACCTCAGTATCGAGTTCACCGGTGGTACCTTGATCGAGTTGCATACGCTCGACCCCAGCATTCAGACCGAGGACATTCGATCGGCAGTCGGGGAAGCCGGATTCGGCGGAGCCGAGATCCAGACTTTCGGTGCCGCGGACGAGTTCGTGATAAGGGCACGCCTCGAAACTGAAGGTGAATATGTGGGGGAGATGACACAGGAGACCCAGGTCGCGATTCACGCGGCGCTTGCCGCGGCCTTCGGGGAAGCCAGTTTCCGGATCGTGCGGGCCGAAGCAATCGGCCCCAAGGTGGGCAGCGAACTCCGCACGCAAGCACAGTACGCACTACTGCTGGCATTCGGAGCCATCTTCATCTTCATCTGGTTCAGGTATGAGTGGCGGTTCGGATCCGCGGCTGTGCTGGCAACGGTGCACGACATTCTCACGACCTTTGCGTTCATCTCATACATGCATCTCGAGATATCGCCGGTCGTGGTTGCCGGACTGCTGACGATCATCGGTTACTCCCTCAATGATACCATCGTCACCTTCGATCGAGTGCGTGAGAATCTGAGGAAGTATCGACGCAAGAACATCTACGAAATCCGCGAGCGGAGTATCAATGAGACACTGCCGCGTACCGTGCTCACATCGGGCACGACGCTGGCCGCGACAGTGGCCTTGCTGCTGCTGGGGGGGCAGGTGATCAGTGGCTTTGCCTGGGTGATGACCTTCGGTATCATCACCGGTACCTTCTCATCGATCTTCATCGCCTCACCGCTGTTGTTGGCAATTGAGCGGCGCTGGCCCGGTGAAGATGTG
>JAUVRV010000039.1 GCA_030597435.1 Gemmatimonadales bacterium
CCCTGCGGATCGCTAATAGAGCCCCTTCAACAGAAGGCTCGGCGCTCGTCCCCGATTCGTGCCGCAGCACCAGCTTCTGGTCCGGCATGCCGAAGATCGCATCGACCGATATCATGTAGCCCGGAAGCCTGACCGAGTGAATTTGTGTGCCATTCAGGGTCGCGCCCCGGCTCTCCCGCGGACCCTGCACCGAGTCGATCGGAACATCCACCTGTGGCTGCCCGACTTGTGACAACCGTTGCGCCAATTCGCGAGCGGTCCCACTGGGGACGTCTTTCTTGCCCGCATGCGCGTAATCTATGATCTCCCACTGCGGCACATAGCGAGCGGCCGCCTCCGCAAACTTCTGTAGTAGCACGGCTGTGATCGCGAAGTTGCCGGCGGCCAATACTCCACGACCTGCATTACGTGCGGCAGCATCGATCTCACTATAGTCATCCTCGGTCAGTCCGGACGTACCGACCACTACGTGTGCCCCACTCTCGAGCGCCGCCATCACATGTGCTCTTGCTACATCTGGCTTGGTGTACTCAACGAACACATCGGGCTTGCTCGCCAGCGCCTCGGTAGCCGTTGCGGAAACAGGTGTTGTCAGTCCTGCTATGTCCAGCACCGCTCCCAGCTCCCGTCCCGCATGGGTCCGAGAAACCGCAGCCACCAGTTCCATGTCGGGAGCCCGTGAAATCCCTGCTGACAGCGCCGAACCAGCCCACCCCGCCGCTCCCGCTACACACACTTTGGTTGTCATGAAGTGGATTCTCCCTCAGTACGTCAAGTTTCGCAACTACGTCGGTCACGACTGCCCGGCGGCCCCGGCGGTCCATTGACTCGGTGCCCCGGTAACCCGGTTTCCCGGCCACCACTCACCCACACCACACATTCGACATTCGACATTCATCATTCTACATTCTGGGTCGCTGCACGTTGAACGCTGCACGCTGCACGGTTTCTACCCTTCCCCGTTCCCCCTTCCCTGTTCCCCCTTCCCCGTCGACGCCCTCGAGGAATGTCGCCGCCACTTCCTCCACACTCCGCTTCTCCACATCTACCAGATAATTGAGCCGGCGCATCTCTGAATCCGTAAGTGTCGCCGCTAGGGCGCTCAACGCAGTTCCCACACCAGGATATTGTTGTAACACTTCGCTGCGCACCACCGGTACGGCTTCATAGGGTGGGAAATATCCCCGATCGTCTTCCAGATGAAACAGGCCGAGCGCCTCAATCTGTCCGTCGGTCGAGTTGCCGGCAATGATGTCGACCCGTCCGTCCGCCAGCGCCCGGTAGGTGATTCCCAATTCCATCTCGACGGGTCGACCGTCGAACTCCAGACCGTAGAACTCGAGCAGGCCACGATAACCATCTGCCCGTTCGATAAACTCGTAACCGGCACCAAATCGCCACCGGCCGGCGTGCGGCACCGCCGCTGATAGTGTCGTTATGCCGAGGGATTGCGCATCAGCGGCTCGCACCAACATCGCAAACGTGTTGTTGAATCCCAGAGGCTCGGTCCACACGAGTTCCCAGCGGTCACGATAGACGCTGTCCACGACCGCACGTACCCGTGCCGGATCCTTCTCGCCGGGCAACTCGAGTATCGCGGAGTACGCTGTACCGGTGTACTCCACGTACACGTCCAGCTGACCCGCGACCATGGCATTGTGACAGATGAACGTGCCGCCGAGGTTGAGCCTGCGGTCGACGTCGAAGCCATGTCGCTCTAGCTGCTGCGCTACTATCTCGCCTAGCAGCACTGACTCGGTGAAGTTCTTTGACCCAACCACTAACCGCCCTTCCCCGCCCCCGCACGAGATGAGGAGGGGAAGAAGATGAAGAAGGGGAAGAAAAGCAGGCCACCATCTCCTTCCCCCTCTTCCCCCTTTTCCTCTTCTCATCTCCCTAACCAATCCAATCTCCGCTCGACCAGGTGCAACACCCCATCCACCAGGAGCGCCAGGACCGCCGCTGGTACCGCTCCGGCCATTATCACTCCGTTGTCTACCATCGAGAGACCGCGGAAGATGAACACACCCAGCCCGCCCGCTCCAATCGCCGCCGCTATGGTCGCGATTCCTACAGCCACTACCGCGGCCACTCTGACCCCCGCCAAGACTACGGGCGCCGCTAGCGGGAGTTCCACAATACGAAGCAGCTGCCAATCGGTCATCCCCATTCCGCGCGCGGCTTCGCGGACCGCCGGATCCACTCCCGTCACACCTGTGTAGGTGTTGCGTATGATCGGGAGCAGCGAGTAAACAACCAATGCGATGATGGCGTTTCGGGCACCCAGTCCGATGAACGGTACCGCCAGGAGAAACCCGAACAATGCCAGGCTCGGTACGGTTTGTATTACGTTCGCTATCGCCAGTACCGGACCTTTGAGCCCTGGTTTGCGTGTGATCAAGATGCCGAGTGGAATACCGATCGCAACCGCTACACTGACCGATATCACAACGAGCCCAACGTGTTGCAGCGAGCGCAACAGGACATCAGCCCGATGCTGCACCAGGTAGTCGAACAGGCTCATGCCAGATCCCTCAACGCCGTGACCGCCGCGGATTGATCGGCCTGAAACTGATCGACTGTGCCAACGAAACCGGTAGTGCCGCTCTCAAACACCACGATTCGATCCGCCAAGGCCAGGGCTTCCCGCACATCGTGAGTTACGAATACAACCGTCTTGTCGAGACGGTTGGTCAACGACCGAAACTGGCTCTGCAGCTCCGCCCGTGTTACCGGATCCACCGCGCCGAACGCCTCGTCACACAGTAGTATCGGTGGATCGGCTGCGAGAGCACGGGCCACTCCGACTCGTTGTCGCTGGCCTCCCGAGAGTTCATGTGGCTTCCGATCAGCGAACTCGGCTGGATCGAGACCTACCAGGCCGAGTAACTCTTGGACCCGATCCTCACGCCGCTCGCGTTCCCACCCCAAGAGATACGGCACCACGCCCACGTTGCGGGCAACCGACAGGTGTGGGAACAGTCCGATCTCTTGAATCACATAACCGATATGGCGCCGTAACAGCACCGGATCCCAGCTATCGGTGCTCCTGCCTTCGACCCTCACCGTTCCCTCGGTAGGGTCCAACAAACGGTTGATCAGCCGCAGGGTCGTTGTCTTCCCGGAGCCACTCTCACCAAGCAGGACAACGGTCTCGCCCCGCTCAACGGACAAGTTCAACGGCCCAACTAGCCGAGTTCCGTCGACCCGATAATGCGCATTCTCGAATTCGACCATCGTGGTACCGCTGTTACGAACAGGCAATGGCACCTCTCGCCATTGAGATCCAACACCGCAAGGACTTGCGAAACTCACCGGGCGTGCACAGCGTAGTAGTTACTACCATGTCATCGTTCATTGCACGAGTTTTTCTCACCGCATTCGGTCTCTGGATGGCCGATCAAATCCTGAGTGGAGTATCGTTCGACTCCGCTGCGTCGCTCTGGATCGCCGCGTTATTGCTCGGCATTGTGAACGCCATCGTCCGCCCCGTTGTATTCATCTTGACGCTACCCATAACGCTGCTGACCTTGGGATTGTTCGTGTTTGTCTTGAACGGTGCAATGGTGTTGTTGGTTGACCGCTTGATGCCTTCATTCCAGATCGACAGCCTCGGCACCGCCATCCTCGCATCCATCATAGTGAGCCTGACCGGCTGGGCAGCGAATGTGTTTATTGGGAAGAAGGAGAAAAGAACGAAGCGGTAGGCGAAGGGCCAGTGCCCCACCACGCCGCACAGCCCTAATGTTGCACCATGCCAAGACGATGCGGGACGAGGTAAGACGATGAGAGACGATGGGTTGCTGCTTGTCATCGTCTGCCATCGTCCGTCCTCGTCTTGGACATCACTCGCCAATTACCACGACAACCATCTCCCGCGTCCTCGCCCGATTGTCGAGATTAATCGCCACAACCTGGTGCCATGTACCGAGCGCCAACTGACCATCCACAATGGGAACGGAGATACCGGTCTTCAATAGTGCAGACCGAATGTGCGAGAACCCGTTTCCGTCGCCCCAGCGAGCATTGTGTTCGTAGTGAGCGTCGGTCGGTGCAATCGTGTCCAGTGCGCGCCGCAGATCCTCCAACGCACCCGGCTCGTACTCGATCGTCGTGACGGCGCCCGTCGAGCCCACCAATTGTACCGCTGCTACTCCCGTGCGTACTCCCGACTCCGCCACAGTCTGCGCCACGTCGGAAGTGACATCGCGGTGGCCGTATTCGGCGGGGAGCTGGAATGAGAAGCTACGACTAATAGTCAACATCGGGCTGCCTCTGTTGGGATCCAATCAACTCTTACCACTACGGTCTGGAAAGAGCAAATTGGAGCCGGACGGCTGCTTCTTTGACCGTCTTCGTCTCTTGCTGTACGTTCCACAATACCAAGCTTCCAGAGGACTACGTGAGAAGATCCAGTGTCATTGTCGCGGGAGCATCCCTCGCCTTCCTAGCCTGCGAACTGGCTGGTCCCAGAACGGAGCCGCTATTCATTGACGGCAGGGCCGTTGCAGTCTCGAGCGACTCGGTGTTGGCCATGACCGCGGCGGGTGTGAGTGGCGTGCTGTTGATCGACCAGCGAACCGGTGCGAGGCAATCGATCGGCGCCGACCAGTTGACTAGTCCCGTGCATGCACAATGGAACGAGGGCCGGCTGTACGTCTCGGACGTGGACGGAGGTCGACCGCAGATTGTCGTGTTCGCACCAGGCGGGGAGCTGTTGGACCGCATTGATCTCGGCCCGATTGCAGCCGTCGCACACCAGTTTGCTGTGTTGCCCGACGGACAGATCGTGTTCGAGACCACCGACGACAGGCTAGTCGCGCTCCAGGGAGATAGTATCGACACCTTTGCCCTCAACGATCCCAGCCCCAAGACAGGGATGCTGGTGGCGGCCCGCGGAGGAGTGCTGCACGCCGTCCCCCATCGCACCCTCACCTTGTACAACGGCCTGGGGAGAATCAACTGGCGTGTCGAGTGGCCGTGGGAGGAGTCCCTTTTCATTGCCGACCTCGCCCTGGACTCGCGGGGACGACCACTGGTGTTGGCCGGAGTAGCGGGTAGCGAAGGCTTCGTTGTGTTTGCGCTCGACCCCATCAGCGGAGAGGTAACGATGTGGACGGAAGGACCGTCGGCCACGTTCTCCACGCGCACGTACGGCAACATTCGCCCCGACAGCGCCGACAACTGGATCGGAGTGAACCGGTAGCCGACTAGTACTTGAGATCTGCTTTTGCAGCGAATTTTTCGAGCAGTTCCTGCTGTTCCGGCGTCAGGTCCTCTGGGATCTTGACGGCAATCTCCACGAACTGATCGCCCTTGCGTCCGTTACGGTCCACACCCTGACCCTTGATGCGGAGCTTGCGTCCCGGCTGCGTTGCGGGTGGGATCTTCACGACCACCTTCTGCCCATGGATGGTCCTCACCTGCAGCTTCGTGCCCAGCGCTGCCTGGGCGAAGTTCAACGGAATGGTGCAGTGGATATCGAGACCCTGCCGTCGGAAGAAACGATCGGCCTTGACCTTGAAGGTGACGATCAAGTCGCCAGGTCGTCCACCGGTCGGGTTGCGCTGGCCCTGTCCCTGGAGCCTCACTTTGTGTCCCGAATCGGTACCCGGTGGCACCGTCACCCGCAGTTTCTTGTCGATCGAGACTTCTCCTCCACCCGCGCATCTGCCGCACGCCTGACTGGCGACCCGCCCACGGCCCCTGCAAGCCGGGCATGGCCGATTGACGGCGAACCCCCCCTGACCGAAACTCACGGTCCCCCGTCCACCACATTCCTGACACGTGCTGACCTGAGCCCCGGGAGCGGCACCGGAACCGCCACACGTGGGACACGCTTCGGTCACCGGGATTGTGATCGGGACCTTGCCACCTAGCGCGGCTACCTTGAACGGGATCTCGACCGTTTGCTCGATCGGCTCCACCTCACCCGACCGCTTGCCCCCCTTGCCAAAGATCGAGGAGAAGATGTCACCCAGGCCGGAAAAGCCACCCAGATCCATGTCCTCGAACTTGGTAGATCCGGCTCGACCCGCCCGGCTACCCCAGCTCCTCGGCCCCCCCGCGAATGCGCCAAACTTGCGCATGGTGTCGTACTTCTTCTTCTGATCGGGATCGCTCAGGACCGAGTAGGCCTCTGAGATCTCCTTGAACCGCTCCGAAGCCGCTTTGTTGTTGGGATTGGCATCGGGATGGTATTGCTTGGCGAGACTGCGGTATTCCTTCTTTATCTCGTCCGCCGATGCCTTGTCGGAGACACCCAGAACCTGGTAGTAGTCCTTGGCCGGAGCCATGCCTAGGCCTCTGCTCCGTCGTCTGGTGGCGCCTCTACGTAAACCTGAACGCGAGCCGGTCGCAGCAGTTGCTCACCCATTTTGTATCCTACCTGCAGTACCATCGCGACTTGATTTTCCTGCTCTTCGTTCTGTGCCGGTGCCGTGGCGACAGCCTCCTGGAAATGTGGATCGAACTTCTCGCCCTCGGCGCCGGTCCGCTCGAGACCCTTGTTCGCCAATTCGCGCAGCAGTTTGCGCTCGACCAGCTCGACACCTGACACTACGTCGGCCACGCTTACCTGATTCGCATCCAACTCGGTCACCCGGGCGAGATCATCGATCGAGTCAAGCAACGTCTCCATCAAGTCGGCCTGCGCCCGATTCCAGGTCTCGCTCCGTTCCTTGATCCGGCGGTTGCGGAAGTTGGCACACTCCGCGGCCAGGCGCAGGTAGGCATCCTTCTGCGTATCGAGTTCTCCCTTGAGCCGCGCGATCGTCTCTTCCGGCATCTCGAGCAGCTCGTCCGGGCCCGCTTCGCCCTCGGCCGGGATTTCGTGCTCCGCGCCCTCCGCCACCGGCTCTATCATCTCGGCCGCCTCAGCCTCCGGAGCTTCCGCCTCCTTCGGCTGTTCAATCTCTATCTCAGGCTTGTGCTTCTTTTTCCGTTTCCCCATCAGTCCTTCCGATTGCCCTTTAGTCTCACAATATCAGCGACTTACACCCGCAAGAACTATAACAGCGGCCGCACCTCCCCGCACCACACATCACACGGTTGCCCGGCTACCCGGGTTTCCCGGTTTCCCGGCCCCGCCTCTCCGCCACCACAAATCGCAAATCGTCAATCGCAAATCCCGCCGGGCGGGGGGTGGAAAATCGTATATCGCAAATCGTCAATCGAAATTCTTCGTTCCCTTTACCCTTTTCCCTCCCCCGTCCCCTCTCCTCATTCTGCAAGCATCTGTCTGACCAGATCCATCCCCGCCTGCGCAGCGCGGTGTCGCACTTCCTCCCGTTCCCCCGGGAACCAGCGCTTGTGCGATTCTACGGCTTCCCCCAGCTTCGCCGCAACCCACACCGTTCCGCGCGGCTTCTCCTCGGTGCCCCCGCCCGGGCCGGCTATCCCGGTGATCGCCAATCCCACCCCCGTGCCGAACCGCCGGCAGACACCCTCAACCATGGCGCGGACCACCTCGCGGCTCACCGCTCCGTGCTGCTCGAGCGTCTCGGCAGATACCCCCAAGTCCCGGATTTTGGATTCGTTGGAATAGCAGACGATGCCACCCGCGAACACGTCCGAAGACCCCGCCACAGCGGTGAGCTTGGCACCAACCAAGCCTCCGGTACACGACTCCGCGACGGCAAGCTTCAGCCCTTTCCGCCGCAGTTCATCCAGCAAGACCGCTGCCAGCTGGACGTTCCCCTCCCCATAGACGTTTCGCCCCAGCGCCGGAAGCAGTAGATCGACGTCTTTCGCCAGCTCCGCCTCCGCTTGCTTGGCCGGCATTTGCCAGGCTGTAAGCCGTAGGTCTGGCCCTTCGACGCCAGGCAGATACGCCAACGTAACGGGGCCGAGCTGCCGTTCTAGATCACCGATGCGATCGGCAAGACCTGACTCGGAGACTCCGGTCGTGCGCAGGGTGCGGGAGAGCGTGACTACCGGGTCGGAGCCCTGAGCCGGCGGATCGTACCGTTCGATACGGGGAATGACCTCGCGTTCCAGTATCCGCCGCATCTCGTCGGGGATCCCGGGCAGAAGAACGGCAACACCCGATTCACCCGTTAGCCAGAGGCCGGGCGCCGTTCCTCTGGGATTGGGCAGCACTTCGGCGCCCCGCGGCACTTCGGCCTGGGTGCGGTTACTCTCAGGCATCGGACCGCGACTCAGCTTGGCAAACCTCTGGCGCAGAAGCTCCAGATACGCTTCGTCCAGGTCCAGCGGTGCACCGAACAGCTCGGCAACTGCCCGCTTGGTGATGTCATCGCGGGTGGGACCGAGACCGCCGGTTACGATTACGAAGCCGCTGCGTGCGAGAGCCTCTGATACGGACGAACGTATCGATGCGGCATCGTCACCTACGGTAGTCCTGCGCACCACACGGGCACCCACGCCCGAGAGCACGCGTGCTATGTCTGCTGCGTTGCTGTCGAGGGTGAACCCCAAGAGGAGTTCGGTGCCGACGGTTACTACTTCAAGATCCATCGCCCGGGCTTGAGGTAGGCATCCCGCGGAACAACATCCGGTAACGATAGATATAGACTCCGAGGGAATAGACTGTTACCAGCACGGTCACACCGAGCGTGATTGCGATGACGGTACCATGAAACTGTTCCCAGAACTCACCGAACCAGCCGGTTTCCCAGCCAAACTCGTGCCGCATATCCTTCCAGGCAAACCAGGTAATCATCGCGCCAATGAAGATGTCCTGAATGATCGTCTTGAACTTCCCAGCCCCAACCGCGGCTATGACTACACCTCTGCTCTGGGCAACGTGACGGAACACCGTCATCAGCAGCTCGCGTCCAACGAGTATGAATGCCACCCAGAGCGGGAAGTTGCCCCACCAGGGAATACCGTACTCCTGCATGCGGTAGTTGGTGATCCACCAGATGGGGACCAGCGAGGCAAACAAGAGCAGCTTGTCGGCGATCGGGTCCAACAGTTTGCCTATGTCTGTGATCTCGTCGCGCTCCCGGGCGAGACGGCCGTCGTAGATATCGCTGATGGCCGCTGCCAGAAACACGACGAACGCAATGAGCTTGGGAACGTATCCGTCTATGAATGGGAGCAGCGCGATAACGGGAGTCAGCGCTATGCGACAGAGAGTCAGGATGTTGGGCAGCGTCCAGATCATGGCCGCACCGATTCAGCTAAGCAATTTCAGGACCGTTTTTGCCAGCGCTCTGAGCGTATCGAACACACCGTCTCCCGTGATCGCCACCGACTCGAAGTAGGGCGCCCTCTCGAGCCACATGCTATCTACCTCTTCGATCAGAAACTCACCTTCGTGCCACGGGTCCGGTGTGACCTTCTTTCTTACGGCTTCCTCGACCGGCCATCCCGGATTCAGCTGGGACTGCAGTTCCGCAATAGGAGCTGCGTTGGGCAGATCGCGTTTGTTGTATTGCACGACAAATGGGATCTTGGTCAGATCGTATCCATACTCGGCCATGTTGTCATACAGATTCTGCATCGATTCGATGTTGGCCTCATTGCGATCCAACTGACTGTCGGCAACGAATACCACACCGTCGACACCCTTCAGAATCAGCTTACGCGATGCGTTGTAATAGACTTGGCCGGGAACCGTGTACAGATGGAACCGTGTCTTGAATCCACGAATGGTGCCGAGGTCCACCGGGAGAAAATCAAAGAAGAGGGTACGTTCGGTCTCAGTAGCGAGCGACACCATCTTGCCCCGCGTATCTGGTGCAACCTTCTTGTACACGTGCTCCAGATTCGTTGTCTTGCCACCCAATCCCGGTCCGTAGTAAACCAGCTTACAGTTGATTTCCCGGGAAGCGTAGTTGATCATCGACATTATCGACCGCGCCTTCCCTCAATCTCCAAAGAGTTTGTCGATTTCGTCTTCTGCACCTTCGAGCAAACCGCGACGCTCGGTCGACGGAGCGGCCCCGGGGGCCTCTCGCCTGAACATCTCGTCAAATATCGCCACGAGATCACGAACCGTCTGCCTGACGCGCAGCCGTACCATACCAACGGTGGTACGCTCGTCGAAAAGCACGACGAGAATGACCCGTCTCGCGATGTCGGCAAGATACATGGACTCCTTCTCGCCCTGGTGTAACAGCGAAGCAAACTCAGGCTCCCCGATCATCTTGGCAAGTTGATCGTTGGCACTGAAATCCGCTGCCGTCAGGGACGCAAAAGCGGTGGCATCGAACGACATCTGCTCGCCGACGTTGACGAGCAGCTGCCCGGCGCGATCCACCAGCAGTGCACACCTCGCGTTCGACACCTTGAGAAGGTCGTTCAAGTGAGCGCTTATGCGCTGGTAGTCACTCTCTTCCAGTGACCAAGTGGCTGCACCAGACATCTTGTCCTCTTACCCCAGTTTCGCTTCCATGCGCCGCGCGATCGCTTCCGCCCGACGCCGCAGCACAGGATGCCTCTCCCATGCCAGGTAGTCTTGTAGCAGATGAACCGCCTCCACACTGGGGTGACTGTTCACGTACCCCAACGCCGAGAGGCGTCGCAATGGCCGTCCACTGAACAGCTGCCTCCGATGGCGGTCCATCGAGTGCTGTGCCAGCAACGCTCCGGCCGTGGTTCCCACCACCAGTCCGATCAAGAGAGCGCGTGTCTTTGGTCCCATCAGCCAGACATCTCCCGTCGCGCCGTGAGAGCCTGCGCGACGGTCACACCGTCCGCATACTCCAAGTCTCCCCCAACGGGCAGGCCAAGTGCAATTCTGGTAATCTGCACTCCGCAGTCGTCCAACACGCCCCGGACGTACGTGGCCGTTACTTCTCCCTCCATCGAGGGATTGGTTGCCAATATCACCTCTCGCACCTGACTGCCGTTTGCCACGCGCGTCTGCAATCCTTCGATCCGCAGGTCGTCGGGTCCTATTCCGTCGAGCGGTGACAAGTGTCCACCCAAAACGTGATACAGTCCTCTATATTCGCCGGTCCGCTCGATGGCCCCGATATCCGAGGCCTCCTCAACAACACAAACGAGTTCCTGATCGCGGCGCGGGTCCACGCAAATCGGACACGGATCGGATTCACTCAAGTTGCCGCACAGCGAACACGATTTCACGAGCGTCGACACCGCCTTGATCGCAGCAGCAAGTCGGTTGACGGCATCAGGCGGTTGCTTGAGCAGGAAGTATGTCAGCCGTGTGGCCGTTTTTCGGCCGATTCCTGGCAGCTTGGCCAGCTCGCAGGAAAGCTCCTCAATAGCCGGCACGCCGTTACAACGGAAGCTGGAACGGCAGCGGTAGCCCTCCAGTTACCTTGCTCAACTCGCTCCGGTAGAGTTCCTGTGCCTTGCGCTGGGCTTCACTCACTGCCGCAAGAACGAGATCCTCGAGCATCTCGACGTCTCCGTCTGATGCGACGCTGGGTTCTATCTGGATCGACTGGATCTGGCCGCGACCATCAACCGTGGCCTTGACCATCCCGCCCCCGGACGAACCGGTTACCGTCTGTTGAGCCAGCTCGGTCTGCATTTGGCTCAGCTTGCCCTGCATCTGCTGACCCAACTGTAGGAGCTGCGAAATATCGGCCATATCTGGACTCACACGTGCAAGAACTACCGTAAACGTTGCAAGCTACCCTAGGCGTTGGGGAGCCGCAACTACTCGATCACCTCGAGATCCAACGCTTCAGCTATTGCGTCGAGTGCCGGATCCTTGCTGCGATAACGGCGTAGTCTCTCCTCTTGCTCCTTCTTCTTGTTCAGTCGTTGCGGTCCCTCAGGGGCCATCGGCTCTGCATTGTTTTCACGCGCACGATACTCCACCTGCACCGGCCCACTCCCCAGGACCTCACCAATTGCCTCTGCAATGATACCACGGCTCCGAGTGAGACCCTCGAGATGGACCTCGCATTCGGTCACCTCCAGTACCGCCACCCCATCCTCGACCGCCACGGGCGTGGCGTGCCCCAACGCCTCCTGGACCATCCTGCGACGCTGGCCGGCAACCTCAACGATTCGGGGCCAAACTGCCCGAACTGCCTCCAGGGAGAGGGGGACCTCACCGGAAGTCACCCTGGGGCTCGCTCCCGTGGGTCGAGTCGCCGCGGGCGCCTCATGCGGCGCTTCCGTTAGCTTGGCGCGCGGCGTTGCAGGTTGAACCACGGCGCTGTGCGACAGC